>JBKJKR010000357.1:0-4438 GCA_046597135.1 Acidimicrobiales bacterium
GTGGGACATGGGGGCGACAGCACGCCAATCGATCGAGCGGTCGAGCAACGTCCGTCTCGTCCTCGATGGCACCGTCACCGAACTGGCCTGCGAACGGTCGGCGTCGTCGGTGAGCTCCGTCCTCGCACGTTCCCGAAGCGGATCATTCCGGGTACACGCGTCCGCGTACGTACTCGCCGCAGGTGGGCTGGAGAACCCACGACTTCTGCTTGCCTCGACCGACCGTCACCCCAGCGGGGTCGGGAACCAGTACGACAACGTCGGCCGCTACTACCTCGACCATCCCCGGGGCGAGGGACTTGCGCGCGTTGACCTGCGGGGCCTGGACGCGGCCCAGGTCCAACGTCTCGCGCTGCTCGGCGAGCGGGCCGACAGCCCCTATGGAAAAGCGCAGCTCCGGCTGGCCTTCCCCGAACAGATGCAGCGAAACGAGGAACTCCTCAACCACAGCTTGCACGGTCACTTCGTGTCTGAGCTGCACGAGACCGAGGGGTACCGAGCCTTCAAACGCCTGCGCACGAAATCTCGAACCCACGGCCGCCGACTCGATCGAGAGGTCGCGCGGGACCTGATGACGGTGTTGCGATCGAGCCCGAAGTTGGCATCGTTGGGCATCGACCGGCACCGGGCAAGTCACCTTCCGAACGAGCTCGTAGTGGTGGACCAGATGGAGCAGCCGCCTGACCCGTCAAGTCGTGTCATCGTCCTCCCCCGCAACCGCGATCAGTTCGGGCTGCCCCGTCTGCAGCTCGACTGGCGCATCGACGACGCGACCTACCGCTCGCAGCGCCGGATGCACGAGATGTTCCGGGAGCTCCTCGGCCGCGCGGGCATCACGACGTTCCACAGCGACGTCCTCGATGATCCGGGTTGCCGACCGGCACTGTGGGACATGAAGCACCCATCGGGAACGACCCGGATGAGTGCGTCACCGCGGTCCGGTGTCGTCAACGCGAACTGCCGTGTCCATGGCATGGACAACCTGTACGTCGCCGGGAGCTCGGTGTTCCCCACGGTCGGCAATGCCAACCCGACCCTCATGATCGTGGCCCTGGCCGCCCGGCTCGCCGACCACCTGCGGACCCTTCAGTGACTCGTGATGCTCGCCGCCGAAGCCAGCATCTCGCGCACCTTCTGGGGCGACAGGTGCTGCTCGACGACCTCGATGCCCAGGTGCGCCAATGCGTCGCTGACCGCGTTGCACAGCGCGGCCGGCGCTCCGATCATGCCGCCCTCGCCGACGCCGCGCGAGTTCACCTCGTGCAGCGGCTCGAACTCCATGTGCTCGATCTCGAGCGAGGGCAGGTCGGCTGCCGACGGCACGAGGTAGTCGGCGAACGAGGACGTGACGAGCTGGCCGCCCGCGTCGTACTGCAGCTTCTCGTAGAGGACGCCGGCGATGCCCTGCATCACGCCGCCGATGATCTGGCCGTCGACGATGGCCGGGTTGATGAGGGTGCCGCAGTCCTCGACGACGAGGAAGCGCGGGATGGTGATGGCACCCGTCTCGGGGTCGATCTCGACCCAGCAGCAATGCGTGCCGCCCGCCCAGCCTCCTTCGGGTACCCGGAAGTCGACGACGGCGCTGAGCCCTTGACCCTGACCCGGGGGCAGCGACGACGGCGCAAACCACGCCGCGCGTGCGACGTCGCCCACGCCGATGGCGCGCGCCGGCGTGCCCTTGACCTGCACCACGCTGTCGACGATCTCGAGATCGTTCTCGTTGGCCTCGAGCAGGTGCGCGGCGATGGTCAGCACCTGCTTCTTCACGGCGCGGGTCGCGCTGAGCGTCGCACCGGTAGCCATGGTGGCGGCGCGCGAACCGCCCGTGGACATGGTGTTGAACGGCGAGTTCGCGGAGTCGCCCTGTTCGATGCGCACCATGTGCAACGGGATGCCGAACTCGTCGGCCGCGGTCTGCGCCATGGTGGTCTCGTGGCCCTGTCCCTGGGACACCTGCCACGTACCGATGACGAGGTGCCCCGTGGGCTCGAGGCGCGCCGTCGCGGTCTCGCTCGGCAGGTCGAAGCCGACGAGTCCCGCGAAGTCGGGCGGGCCGGGCGCGATCTCGATGAAGCTCGCGAACCCGAGGCCGATGAGCCGCCCCTCGGCGCGCGCCTTTTGCTGTTCGGCCCGGAACGTCGGGAGGTCCATCATCTCGACGGCCCGTTCGAGGCACTCGCGCGCCGTGATGCCCTTGAGCGTGACGCCGATGGTGCCGATGGCCGGCAGATCGGGGGCCGAGAACATGTTGATGCGCCGCACGTCCTCCGGCGTGATGCCGAGCTCGCGCGCCACTGCGTCGAACATCGCCTCGCGCACCCACGTCTCGACGGCCCACGGTCCGCGGTAGGAGATGTAGCTCGCCTTGTTGCTGTAGAGCACGTCAGCATCGAACTTGTACGCGTCGAACTTGTACGCGTTGGGCAACAGGAACTTTACGAGCCCGCTGAACATGCTCGGCGGGAACGGCAGCATCGGATACGCGCCGACGTCGATCTTCATGCGTACGCGCACGCCGCGCACGCGGCCGTCGGGTTCGACCGCGTAGTCGAGCTCGAGCGTCTCTTCGCGCGCATGGCCTGCGGTGAGCAGGTTCTCGCTGCGTGTCTCGTTCCAGCGCACCGCACCACCCACGATGCGCGCCGCGGCGACGACCGCGATGTCCTCGCGGGTGACCTGGCCCTTCGAGCCGAAGCCGCCACCGATGTCGCGAACGACGACGCGCACATCGGGGAACGGGATGCCGAACAGCCCGGCGATGTTCATCTTGAGCGGGTGCGGGCGCTTGTGCGACGCCTCGTAGAGCATGGCGCCCTGGGTGTACGTGGCCACCGAGCAGCGCGGCTCCATGGGGGCGTGGCAGTAGCGGTGCTGCACGTAGCGACGAGTGACCACGCGGCTCGCCGCGGCGAACACGCCGTCGACGTCGCCCCACGTGGAAGAGTCGCGATAGGCGAGGTTCGTGCCGAGCTCGTCCCACAATACCGGTGCGTCGGCGGCCGCGGCCGCGTCCATGTCGACAACGGCCGGCAACGACTCGTAGGTGACCTCGACCAGCGCGGCTGCGTCGTGGGCGGCCGCCTCGGATTCGGCGACGACCATGGCAATCGGGTCGCCGACCAGACGCACCTTGCCGGTGGCCAACGGGTGATACGGCGCCGCCTTCACGTCGGGCGGCACCATGACCACCATGGGCCCGGTCATGACGGCTGCGAGATCTTCGGCGGTGAGCACCGCGACGACACCGGCCGAAGCGATCGCCGCGCTGGTGTCGACCGCGACGAGGCGGGCGTGGGCCTGCGTGCTGCGCACGAACGCGATGTGGCGCATGCCGACGCGTGCGATGCCTGCGGCGAAGCGACCCTGCCCGCGCAGGAGGCGCTGGTCCTCGACGCGTTCGATCGACTGACCGGTGAAACGGCCGGCCACCGCCCTACGCCTTGTCGAACGCGACGACGGCGTCGCCGTTGCGGATGGTGAGGAAGTCCATGCCGTCGGTGCCGGCGCGCAGGCCGTACTCCTTGTGCGGTGGTACGACCGCCGAGTCGTTCGGGCCGAGCACCTCACCGGATGGCTCGACGGTGCACGAACCCCGCAGGATGTAGAGCACCTCGCCCTTGTCGTGGGTGTGCGGCGCGATGTGGAAGTCGGCGGGCAGCGTGGAGTACTGCACGTACAGCCCTTCTTCGCCGCGCGACATGAACTTGCGCAGCGCGCCGGCCTGGCCTGCGGCCTTGGCGACGTCGGCGGAGACACGCCCGAACTTCGCTTCGTCGACCCATTCGATGCGCTCGAACGGGCGGACCACGCCGAGCTGTGCTGCCGGAACCGGACCGTCGCTCATTCCCCGAACCCCCTGTTAGGACCGCAGGAGACTAGCCCGGTGCGCACGGTCGTTCAAACGACTGTTTCAGCGCGGCGATCAGGAGCGGAACGCAGCCAGCAGCCGGTCGGCCGCCCGCGTGGGCGTGAGCTTGCCGGTGCGCACCTCGTGCTCGAGGTCGGCGCGCATGGCGCGCACCTTGGCGTTGTGGTGCAGCTCCGCAGTGAGGCGCTCGTCGACGGTGGCCCACATCCAATCGACCTGTTGGCGGCTGCGGCGCTCGGCCCACTCCCCCGACTCGGTGAGCTTGGAGCGGTGCAGATCGATCTGGGCCCACAAGGTGTCGAGGCCCACGTTGTGCATGCCGCTGCACGTGAGCACGGGCGGGTTCCAGTTCAGCGACGCGGGCTGCATCATGCGCAGCGCGACCTGGTAGTCGCTCGCCGCCATGCGCGCCCGCTTCTCGTTCTCGCCGTCGGCCTTGTTCACCGCGATCATGTCGGCCAGTTCGAGGACGCCTTTCTTGATGCCCTGCAGGTCGTCGCCGGCGCCCGAGATCATGAGCACGAGGAAGAAGTCGACCATGTTCGCGACGAGCGTCTCGCTCTGGCC
>JBKJKR010000447.1:0-2611 GCA_046597135.1 Acidimicrobiales bacterium
CTGCACGCCGGTGACATCGGTGGGCAACAGATCGGGCGTGAACTGGATGCGGTTCCAGGTTCCGTCGATCGACTCCGCGAGCGCCTTGCCGAGGCTGGTCTTGCCGACGCCGGGAACGTCCTCGATGAGGAGATGGCCTTCGGCGAGCATGCAGCACAGCGCGAGGCGGATCACCTCGGTCTTGCCACGGATGACCCGCTCGACGTTCTCGACGACCGCGTTGAACTGGCGCCCGAACTCCTCTGCCTCACGGTCGTTGACCGGGTTGTCGGTGGTGCTCACGCGGATCTCCTCGAGGGCGCGACGTCGATGCGCCGGGCCTGGGCGAACCCTTAGAGATACCGCGTGTGGCGCCCCGACACCAGAGCGGGTGGGGCCTTATCGGGTAGAAAGGGTAGGTCGGTCACCGGAATCCCCCGAGCCGCGCTCGATCTGAACGAGAAAGGCAGCGCCACGGCACCTCGGCGGCGACTCGACGTTGAGCTGGTGAGCCGGTCCCTCGCGCCGAGCAGGGAGCAGGCGCGCCACATGGTCGTTGCGGGCCGCGTGCTCGTCAGCGGCTCGCTCGCCACCAAGCCCGACCGGCAGGTGTCGCCCGCGGAGCCGATCGTGGTGCTCGGACCCCCGGCGAGGTTCGTCGGCCGGGGCGGGCGCAAGCTCGACGCGGCCCTGCACCGATTCGCGATCGATGTCACCGGACTCCGGGCGATCGACGTGGGGGCATCCACGGGCGGGTTCACCGACTGCCTACTGCAGCGGGGCGCGGCGTCCGTGGTGGCCCTCGACGTGGGCTACGGGCAGCTGCACGAGCGGCTGCGGGCCGACCCCCGGGTGCGGTCGTTCGAGCGCACCAACGTGCGCGACGTCGACGTGGCCGCCGTGGGTGGCGCAGCGCCGATCGTCGTCGTCGACGTGTCGTTCATCTCGCTGCGCACCATCGCGCCGGCGCTCGCTTCGCTGTTGCTCGACCACGGCGATCTGGTCGCGTTGGTGAAGCCGCAGTTCGAGGCCGGGCGAGTCGAGGTGTCGCGGGGGAGTGGTGTGGTGCGAGACGCCGGGGTGTGGCGTCGGGTGCTCGGCGAGGTCCGAGCCGCGATTGGCGCCGTGGATGCGGCCATGATGGGTGTCATGGTCTCGCCGATCACCGGTGCCAGCGGCAACGTGGAGTTCCTCGCCCACTTTCGACGTGGCGCGCCCGAACCCGGCGTGCGCGACCTCGACCTCGACCAGGTCGTCGAAACGGCGAAGGGCAGTCCATGACCTCGATCGGTGTCGTGTTCCCCGAGGGTCGTCCCGCGGCCGAGGCGATGGCCGTGGAGATCGCCACGCGCTTCGCGAGCCACGACGTGCGGCTGGCTTCTTCGGTGAGCGACGCGTCGTGGGCCGAGGGCCTCGACCTGGCGGTCAGCCTGGGTGGTGACGGGAACATGCTCCGGGCGGTGGCGCTCGTCGCGGCGTGCGACGTGCCGATCCTCGGCGTGAACTTCGGCCAGCTCGGCTACCTCACCGCCGTCGAACCGGCCGAGGTGCTCGGGGCCATCGATCGGGTGCTGGCCGGCGATCACTCGATCGAGCGTCGGATGCTGCTCGCCGCCCAGGTCCGATCCGCCGATCCAGCGCTCGACGGTGCCTCGTTCAACGCGCTGAACGAGGTGGTGCTCGAGCGCACGGCGGTGTCCAACACCATCCGCATCGGGGTCACGCTCGACAACGCCTTCTTCACCACCTACGCGGCCGACGGCATGATCGTGGCCACACCGACCGGCTCGACGGCGTACGCGTTCAGCGTCCGGGGTCCGATCATCGCCGCGACGCATCGGGCGTTGCAGCTCACGCCGGTGTCGCCGCACATGCTCTTCGATCGCACGCTCGTGCTCGAGCCCGACACCCACGTGTGCCTCGACGTGCGCGGCGACCGCCCGGCGTCGCTGTCGGTGGACGGGCGTACAGTGGGCACGCTCCGCGACGGTGACACGATCGAGTGCACCGCGTCGGCGCACTCGATCCAGCTCGTCACGTTCGGGCCGCGCGACTTCCACGCAGTGCTCAAGGCGAAGTTCGGCCTGAATGATCGTTGACCGCAGCAAACCGGCGGTCCTGTTCGAAAGGTTCGTGCGTGCTCGTCGAGCTGGCCATCTCTGATCTCGGCATCATCGAATCGAGCTCGCTGCTCTTCGGTCCCGGCATGACCGCGCTCACCGGCGAGACGGGCGCGGGCAAGACGATGCTCGTCGAGGCCATCGACCTGTTGATGGGGGGCCGCGCCGAGTCCCACGTCGTGCGCCGCGGCGCGGCCGAGGCCGTGGTCGAGGGCCGCTTCGTCGTCGGCGACGACGAACACGTGCTGCGGCGGGTGGTGCCGAGCGACGGTCGGTCACGCGCGTACATCGACGGCCGGCTCGCCACGGTGGGCGCGTTGGCCGAGCTGGGTGCCTCGCTCGTCGATCTGCACGGCCAGCACGCGCACCAGTCCCTGCTCGGTGGCGCGGTGCAGCGGGCCGCGCTCGACCGCTTCGGTCGGGTGCCGGTGGGCGAGCTCACCGATGCCAAGGCTTCGGTGGCCGCGATCGAGGCGGCACTGGTCGACCTCGGTGGCGACGAGCGCGCCCGG
>JBKJKR010000037.1:0-8629 GCA_046597135.1 Acidimicrobiales bacterium
ATCTCCCACTCGGCCGGCCGGTCGTCGCGCGGGAAGATCGCCGGTGACCAGCGAACCGCGCTGCGCACCGCGAAGCCCCACAGTGCCTCGTCGCAGTGCGGCTGTTCGAGTGAGGACAGTCCCGGCAGGATCACGTGCGCGTGGCGAGACGTCTCGTTGAGGAAGTTGTCGACGCTGATCATCGCGTCGAGCATGGGCAGCGCTTCGTCGAGCCGGCCGGCGTCGGGTGCGGAGAGCACAGGGTTGCCGGCCATGGTGGTGAGCGCCCGCACCCGCCCTTCGCCCGGCGTGGCGATCTCTTCGGCCAGGCACGACAGCGGGGCCTGACCGAGGACCTCGGGCGCCTTGCGGACCCGCGTGTGCCAACGGCCGACCCGCACTGGGCCTCGGCGCCGCGCCGTGGACGACAGCGTGGAGATGGCCGGCCGCGGGAACATCGCGCCACCCTCCACGTCGAGGTGGCCGGTGAGCACGTTGACCACATCCACAGCCCACGAAGCGAGCGTGCCGAACTCCTGGTTGCACAGCCCGATGCGCCCGTAGACCACGGCGCGTGGCGTAACGGCGAGTTCGTGCGCGAGACGGCGGATGCGCTCGGCGGGAATGCCGCACACGTCAGCCACGGACTCGGGCGTGAAGTCGCGTGCCGCGGCCAGCACCTGCTCGACGCCGAGTACCCGTCCGTCGAGTGTGCCGAGATCGACGAGGTCGTCAGTGTCGAGCACGTTGATGATCGCGAGGAGGAACGGCGCGTCGGCCCCGGGATAGATCGGCAGCCATTCGTCGGCCCGTTCCGCGGTGCCGGTTCGTCGCGGATCGATGACGATGGTGCGGCCGCCCCGTTCGCGGATTCGGTCGATCTCGCCCAGCAAGTCGGGGCACGACAGCAGCGAACCCTGCGAGGCGTGCGGGTTCGCGCCCATGACGACGAAGAGGTCGGTGCGCGGTACGTCGGGAATGGGGATGGCCCATGCATTGCCGAACAGCTCGGCGCACGCGAGGTTCTTCGGCCACTGATCGACGGTGCCGGCCGACCAGATGACCGGCATCCGGGGGATGGCCGCGACTGCGCCCGTGTACCGGCTGAGCGAATAGTTGTGCACAGCCGGGTTGCCGATGTACGCCGTGACCGCGCGGATGCCGTGCTCCTCGACGATCGGGGCCAGCAGTTCCTCGCATCGGGCGAACGCCTCGTCCCAGGACACCTCGCGCCACGTTTCGCCGTCGCGCACCATGGGCACCCGAACCCGATCGGGGTCGTGATGCAGGTGGCCGAGCGCGGCACCCTTGGGACACAGGTAGCCCTTGCTCCACACGTCGTTGCGATCGCCGCGGATGCGCGTGACGCGGTCGCCGGTGGTGCGGATCTCGAGGCCGCACATGACCTCGCAGAGGGGGCAGGTGCGGTAGTGCGTGCGCACCTCCACGTCGGTCTCGGCGGGTGGGGGCGTGGTGTCGACAGTCACGAGTCGACGTTACCGGGGTTCGCGGTCGTGCTCGATTGCGCGCCGTGCGGGCCCGACCCGTCATACTTTCGCCGATGAACCCCGAGGCCGGCCCCCACGAGCACGAACTCGTGCGCCGAGATCGGGCTGTGTTGTGGCATCCGTACGCGCCGATGCCCGCGACCGAGGCGGCGGTCGAGGTCGTCTCGGCATCGGGAGTTCGACTGACGCTCGGCGATGGTCGCGACGTGATCGACGGCATGTCGTCGTGGTGGGCGGCCATCCACGGCTACCGGCATCCGGTGCTCGACGACGCCGTCCGCGACCAGCTCGACCGGATGGCGCACGTGATGTTCGGCGGGCTGACCCATCGGCCTGCGGTCGAGCTCGCCGAGCTGCTCGTGGAGATCACGCCACGGGGACTCGAGCACGTCTTCTTCGCGGACTCCGGATCGGTCGCCGTCGAGGTCGCGGTGAAGATGGCCTTGCAGTACTGGGCCGGCATGGGCCGACCGCAACGGCACCGCCTGCTCACGGTGCGCGGCGGGTATCACGGCGACACGCTCGCCGCGATGTCGGTGTGCGATCCCGACACGGGGATGCACCACCTGTTCGCCGATGTGGTGCCTCAGCAGCTGTTCGCACCGATCCCTTCGCCGCGCTTCGAGGAGCCGTTCGCCGAGGAGCACCTCGCTGAACTGCGTGCCCTGATGCACGCGCATCGCGACGAGATCGCTGCGGTGATCATCGAACCGATCGTGCAAGGTGCCGGGGGCATGCGCTTCTATTCACCCGGTTACCTGCGTGCGTTGCGAGCACTGTGCGACGAGTACGAGGTACTCGTCATCGCCGACGAGATCGCTACCGGCTTCGGTCGTACCGGTGCGTTGTTCGCGTGCGAGCACAGCGGCGTATCGCCCGACATCATGTGCGTGGGCAAGGCACTCACGGGTGGCTACTTGTCGATGGCGGCCACGCTCTGCACCCCGGAGGTCGCCGCTGGGGTGAGCCGGGCCGAGTCGGGTGCGTTGATGCACGGGCCGACGTTCATGGCGAACCCGTTGGCATGCGCGGTCTCGCTCGCGAGTGTCCGGTTGTTGTGCTCGCGTCCTTGGCGCGACGACATCGTGCGCATCGAGGATGGTCTCGCCCGCGGCCTCGCTCACGCGCGCGGGCGGGTCGGCGTCCTGGACGTACGGGTGCTCGGCGCAATCGGAGTGATCGAGACGAGCGAGCCGATCGTGATGCGCGACGCGCAGCGCACGGCACTCGAACACGGTGTGTGGCTCCGACCGTTCGGTCGGCTGCTCTACACGATGCCTCCGTTCATCACCACCGATGACGATGTCGCAGCGATCTGCGCAGCGATGGTGGCGACCGTCGAGAAGCTGGGCGCGACATGAGCGCGTCGCGCTGGGACATCTGGGTCGGCGAGCAGCTGTCCCAAGTGCGTTCGGCCGGGCGCTGGCGCGCGACCCGCGCCTTCGACGCCGGTGGGCCGGCGGGGCACCTCGCCGCGCCCGGGCTCCCCGACGGCGGCGTCGATGTCGTGTCGTTCGCGTCGAACGACTATCTGGGTCTGTCGGTGCACCCGGCGGTGATCGCCGCGGCCCACGAGGCGATCGATCGATGGGGGACCGGTTCGACCGCCTCGCGGCTCATCGTGGGCACGCGCCCCTGTCACGAGGAGCTCGAGCTCGAGATCGCGGCGTGGAAGCACACGGCACGCGCCTTGGTCTTCTCGAGCGGTTACGCGGCGAACGTGGGCGTGCTCGCCTCGCTCGGCGGCGCAGATGTCACGGTGTTCAGCGACGAGCTCAACCATGCGTCCATCATCGACGGCTGCCGCCTCGGGCGGTCGAAGGTCGTCGTGTACCGACACAACGACATCGACCAGCTCGATGCTCTGCTGGCCGCGTCGACCGGTCGCACGATCGTGGTGACCGACGTGGTGTTCTCCATGGATGGTGACGCGGCGCCGGTCGATGCGCTCGCACGCTGCTGTGTTCGCCACGGCGCCATGCTCGTGCTCGACGAGGCCCATTCGGTGCTCGGCCCCGAGGTGCCGCTGCTCGACGGCCTCGACGTCGTGCGCGTCGGCACGCTGTCGAAGACCCTCGGGTCGCTCGGCGGCTGGGTCGCATCCTCCGGCCCCGTGATCGACCTCCTCGTGAACCGCGCCCGGTCGTTCATCTTCACCACGGCGCTCACACCTGCCGACGCGTCGGCCGGTCTCGCCGCTCTGCGGGTGGTCCGTTCCCCCGAGGGCACCGACCTCGTCGCTTCGCTCCGCCACTCGATCGATCGGGTGCGCGATGCGCATCCGTCGCCGATCATCCCGCTCGTGCTGGGTGACGAGGCAGCGGCGTTGCAGGCCGCCCAGATGCTGCTCGAACGCGGCATCTTCGTGCCGGCGATCCGTCCACCGACCGTTCCCATCGGGTCGTCTCGCCTGCGAATCGCACTGTCGGCATCGCACACCGACACCATGATCTCGCAGCTGCTCGGCGCGCTCGCGGAGATCGGTACGGCCCCATGAGGCCGGGCCACCTGGTCGCGGTGGCGGGCACGGGCACGGGTGTCGGCAAGACCTGGGTCTCGTGCGCGGTCGCGCGAGCGACACTCGAGCGCGGGTCGCGCGTGCAGGTCCGAAAGCCCGTGCAATCCTTTGCCATGGCGTCCGCCGCGGGCCTCGACGAGACCGATGCCGAACTGCTCGCAGCGGTCACCGGCGAGGCGCTGCACGACGTGTGCCCCGCACACCGCTGGTACGGGCTCGCGATGGCCCCACCCATGGCGTGCGATGCGCTCGGCGATGCGCCCTTCACCGCCGCCGACCTGCTCGACGAACTGCAGTGGCATGGCGCGGTCGACATCGGCCTCGTCGAGACCGTCGGCGGGGTCCGTTCGCCGATGACCGACGACGCCGACTCGGCGGGGTTCGTCCGTGCGCTGGCCCCCGACGCGGTGCTGCTCGTGGCCGACGCCGGGCTGGGCACGATCAACGCCGTGCGTTCGGCCTGCGACGCGCTGGCGGGTCTGCCGGTCACCATCCTGCTCAATCGCTTCGACGAGGCCGACGATCTGCATCGGCGCAACCGGGCGTGGCTCGCGCAGCGCGACGGGTTGGCGGTGTTCGTCGACGTCCACGAGCCCGGACTGCTCGGGGCGGCGACGTGATCGGCTCTCAGATCTGCTCCGCGCGCGCGATCACGCTCACGATGATCAAGTGACGTCGCAGTACCATCGGCTCATCCCGGGGGAGGACCACCATGGCCAAGCTTCGTCATCTTGCGATCGCCACGGACGATCCCGACCGCACCGCGCAGTTCTACATCGACACCTTCGAGTTCACGAAGGTGCGCAGCGCCGAGGGCATCTGGGGCCACGGCCACATCTTGTCGGACGGCACGATCAACCTGGCCATCCTGCGCTTCGTCACCGATGAAGCGGCCGGCGTCGAGCGGGGAGTCAGCTACCGCGGACTGCACCACATCGGCTTCGAGGTCGACGATGTCGACGGGGTTGCGTCGCGGGTCGAGGCCGCGGGTTGTCGGGCTCGCGTCGACATCGATGCTGCGTTGGGCATCCCCCACGATGGTCCGATCAAGGGTGAGTTCAAGTACGAAGGCCCCGACGGTGTGGTGTTCGACCTGAGCCAACCGGGGGTGTGGCAGTTGTCGTGACGTCAACCGGTGGTCCGCCGGGGATTTGTCCGACCCGACGGTGACGCGCCCACACGGGGCAGTACTATGACAAATGTCATAGGCATCCGTCACACGTCTTCTCTGGGGGCGGCGGCGGCGCCCTACGCGAAAGGCCGATGCACAATGGGTCGAGTTCTGGTCGTCGCCAACGAGACGTTGCGGTCCGAGGAGCTGTACGAGACCGTGCTGGCCCGGGCCACGGCGGGTCACACCGTCCGGTTCGTGGTGCCGTTGCGCATACCCATGTACGCCGACCTCGGCGGCTTGAGTATGTACGGCTTCGTCTCGCTCGAGGCGGCCGACGCCGACGCGATCGAGCGCGACGGCTGTGCGCGCCTCGACGAGGTGCTCGCCCGTCTCGAGCGCGATGGTGTCCGGGCCACCGGTCACGTGCACTGCGTCGACCCCATGGCGGCGGTCGACCGCGAGCTCGAACGCCACGTCGTCGACGAGATCATCGTGTCGACTAAGGCCCGAGCCATCTCGCGTTGGCTCGGGGTCGATCTGCCGCATCGCATCGCTCGTCGGTTCCCGTCGGTGGGCGTGACCACCATCGAGAACCGAGCCGGTGTGCCCGTCGCCGCCCGCTGACCAGCGCCTCCAAGGAGGTTGTTCCGGGTCATTGACCCGACCCGAGAACCCCACTACGGTCGCTGTAACACTGATACAGGGTGGAGGGTGCGCGTGGAACGGGACGCCATCGTGGTCGATGACCGCGGCGATCAGCGCTACATCGTGATCTCGGCCGACGGCCATGCCGGCGGCAACATCAACGACTACCGGCCCTACCTCGACGCCCGGTGGCTCGAGGAGTTCGACGCGTGGGCCGCCACCTACGAGATCCCGTACGAGGACCTGCTCGGCGACAAGGGTGAGCGCAACTGGAACTCGGCGCGCCGCCGCAGCGACCTCGAGCTCGACGGCCAGGTCGCCGAGGTGGTCTTCCCGAACACCGTGCCCCCGTTCTTCCCCAAGGTCGCGCTCACCAGCCAGCCGCCGGCCCTCACCGCGGGCGACATGGAACGGCGGTGGGCCGGCCTCCAAGCGCACAACCGCTGGCTCGCCGACTTCTGCGCCGACACACCCGGGCGTCGCGCCGGCGTCGCGCAGATCACCCTGTACGACATCGAGGCGTCCGTGGCCGAGGTGCGACGCACCCATGCCGCCGGACTGCGGGGCGGGGTGCTGCTGCCGGGTACGCCACCCGGCCTCGGTCTGCCCCAGCTCTTCGACCCTTGTTACGAGCCACTGTGGCAGGTGTGCGAGGAGCTCGGCCTGCCGGTGAACCATCACACCGGGAGCGCGTCGCCGCCCATGGGCGCGACCGATGTCGACACCGTCGTGTTCCTGCTCGAGGTGTCGTGGTGGGCGCACCGCGCGCTCACCCATCTCATCGTCGGCGGTGCGCTCGACCGCCATCCCGACATGCAGCTGGTCTTCACCGAGCAGGGCACCGCGTGGGTCCCCGAGGAGCTCGCCAAGCTCGACTACTTCTTCGACCGCATGCGCAGCGCCGACGGCTCACAGGAACAGGTGTGGGGTCGTGCGTTGGTGGAACGGTTGTCGCTCAAGCCGAGCGAGTACTGGGCCCGGCAGTGCCACGTGGGTGCGAGCTTCATCCGCCCACCCGAGGTGGGGCTGCGGGGTCTCGTGGGCGTCGATCGCATCATGTGGGGGAGCGACTACCCGCACAAGGAGTCGAGCCACCCGTTCTCGCACGAGGCCATGCGGGCCGCGTTCGCCGGGGTGCCGCACCACGAGACGGCGCGCATGCTCGGCGGCAACGCCGCGGCGCTGTACGGGTTCGACCTCGATGCTCTGGCCCCGCTCGCCGCGATCTTCGGTCCTCGTGTCGCCGAGATCGACGAGCCGCTCGCCCCGGGTGAACTGCCCATCGCGGCGGCCAAGTGCCCCGCGTTCGTCGGTCAGCAGTTCGCCGAGGCGCTCCCGGCCTGAACTCGTCGCGAGCGACGCCCGCGCGCCCTCTATGGTGCGCTCCGACGACGATCGTGCGTGGGGGCCGACACATGGGGAATCGACTCGAGGGAAAGGTCGCGATCGTGACCGGCGCCGGGGGCGGCATCGGTCGTGAGCACGCGCTCCTGCTCGCGTCCGAAGGTGCGCACGTCGTGGTGAACGACCTCGGCACGCGGGCCGGTGCCGACGCGTCGACGGTCGTCGCGGAGATCGTCGAGCGGGGCGGCACCGCGGTGGCCGACAGCGGCTCGGCCACCTGGGACGGTGCGGCGGGCATCGTGGCGCACGCGATCGACTCGTTCGGTCGCGTCGACGTGCTGGTGAACAACGCCACGGCCGGGCGCAACAACGACATCTGGCGCTTCACCGAGGAGGAATGGGACCTCACGGTCGGGGTGAACCTGAAGGGGTACTTCGCGATGATCCGCGAGGCGGCTCCGCACTTCTGCCGGCAGGGTTCGGGGGCGATCGTGAACACCAGCTCCGGCTCGGGCTTCGGGCACCCGTCGCACGTCGCGTACTCCGCGGCGAAGGAAGGCGTGGTCGGCTTGACCCGAACGGTCGCCCGCGAGCTCGGCCGCTTCGGCGTGCGGTGCAACGCGATCCGACCGCTGGCCGTCGGCGCATCGACCGCCGACTACGAGGTGCGCACCGCGCGCTGGGCCACGTTGATGGCCCTGACCATGGCGCCGCGTGGTGCGAAGCCGCCGGCCAACGCCGCGCCCCCCGCATTGACCTCCGCCAAGATCGCACCGCTCGTGGTGTGGCTGTGCACCGACGCCGCGCGAGGGGTGAACGGACGCACGTTCCACATCGGCGGCGACACGATCTCGCGACTGAGCGAGCCGCAGCGCGAGCGCGTGCTCACCAACCCCGCCGGGTGGACGCTCGACGCGCTCGATCAGGTCGCGCCCACGCATCTCGTCGACGACCTGGTCAACGAGTACACCCTGGATGCCCATCCGGAACTGAAGGAGTTCGACGCGTGAAGACCACTGCTGCAGTGATGCGGGCCCACAACCAGCCGCTCTCGATCGAGACCATCGAGGTCGATCCGCCCGAGGCCGGGGAGCTGTTGCTGCGCATGGCCGCCACGGGCATCTGTGGCTCCGATCGGGCGGTCATCGAAGGGCACTTCCCGGGCACCGTCCCGACAGTGGGTGGCCACGAGGGAGCCGGCATCGTCGAGGCGGTCGGCGAAGGGGTCAGCGGCTTCGCGGTCGGCGACCACGTGCTGCAGACGTTCGTCGGCCCCTGCGGGGTGTGCACCGCCTGCCGGCGTGGTCAGCGCACGTTCTGCACGTTGCGATGGACCACCGACGGCACGCTGCCCGACGGCACGTTCCGCATGCACGGGGCCGACGGGAACCCGATCGGCACGCTGCTCGGTCTCGGGAGCTTCAGCGCGCACACGGTGAGCCCGGCGCGCAACTGCGTGGTCGTCCCTCCCGACGTCGATCTCGCATGTGCGGCACTGATCGCGTGCGGCGTCTCCACCGG
>JBKJKR010000118.1:0-3568 GCA_046597135.1 Acidimicrobiales bacterium
CGCCGAGCCGGCCGACGTGAAGAAGGGGTACATCACCCGCAACCCGCTGCAACGCGAAGGCGCAGCCGACGACATCGCGCGCGTGGTGTTGTTCCTCGCATCGCCGTTGTCGTCCTACGTCACCGGCGAGATCGTGCTGGCCGACGGCGGCATCCTGCTCACGTGAGCCTCGGCCCGGTCATCGATTTCCGCTTGCGGCTGCCCACCGCACCGTTCGACGCATCGCTCGCCGCCTCGCACCAGGCCGTGTGGTGGCACACGCGCACCACCCCGTTGTGGCGCGACGAGCCGTACGCCGCCGACCAGGCGCACCCTCGAACCGTCGAGGCCTGCGTGGCGTGGCTCACCGAACACCAGATCCTCGGCGTGCTGCCGGGGCGCGGCATGCCCGGCGTGGCCATCCCGAACGATCACCTCCACGAGCTGTGCGTCGCGCACCCGGGCCGCTTGGCAGCGCTCGTCGGCATCGACGCGTCGCAACGCCGCGACGCCATGGACGAGATCGAGCGTTGTCACAAGCTCGGCTTTGTGGGCGTGCACTTCGAGACCGGTTGGTTGCGACCGCCGCTCGCCGCCGACGCACCGGCGCTGCGTCCCATCTACGGCCTGTGCGAGGACCTCGGTCTGCTCGCGGTGATCCACGCCGGCCCGCTCGGCGGTCCTGATCACGAGCACACACACCCGGGGGGCATCGCACGCATGGCCCGCGACTTCCCGAACCTGCGCATCGTGATGTCGCACGGCGGTTACCCCTACGTCGACGACGCAGTGATGTGCGTGTTCAAGCACCCGAACGTGTGGCTCGCCCCCGACCCGTACCACGACTTCCCCGGCGGCGAACGCTACGTCGCATGGGCCAACCGTTCGCCGCTCGTCGCCGAGCGCATGGTCTACGGCAGCTCGCACGGCTGGCCGAACGCACCCCACGCCCTCGAACGCTTCGTGCAGCTCGGCTGGCACGACGACGTCCTCGAACAGGTGCTGTACACCAACGCCGCCGACCTCCTCGCACGCTGACCGAACTCGGCGTTCTTCGGACAACTGACGACATCAGGAGTCGTGGATTGTCCGAAGAACGGGAAGGTTGCCGGACGCGCGCACGGTCAGCGCTGCGGGGTGAACTCGATGGGTACGCGGTCGTAGGCGCGGGTGAAGGTGGCGGGGAGGATCTTGGGCTCGGCGCCGGGTGCGATCCGCCAGTCGGGGATGCGCCGCAGCAGCTCTTCGAACATCACGCGGATCTCGAGCCGGGCGAGCGACGCACCGAGGCAGAAGTGCGTGCCGAAGCCGAACGCGACGTGATGGTTGTGGGCACGGGTCACGTCGAGCGTGTCGGGGTTGGTGAACACGCGCTCGTCGCGGTTGGCCGACGAGTACATCAGCAGCACTTCGTCGCCGACGTGCAACTGCTCACCTTGGAACGTGTGGTCCTCGGTGACGGTGCGGCGCATGTTGAGGATGGGCGTGACCCAGCGGATGAACTCTTCGACGCCGGTGTCGCCGAGGATGGCCGGGTTGTCGATGAGCAGCTGGCGTTGGTCGGGCCGGTGGGCCAGCTCGTTGATGATGGCGCCGATCACCGTGCGGGTGGTCTCGGCGCCGCCGTCGAGCAGCAGGATGCACTCGGAGATGATCTCCTGGTCGGTCCACGGGCGGCCGTCGGTCTCGGAGTTGATCCACGTCGAGATGAGATCGTTCTGCGGGTTCTTGCGGCGCTCGGCGATGATCTGCATGGTGGTGCCGCCGAAGTCGGCGATGGTGCTGCTGATCTGGCGCTGCGACGCGTCGGGGTACACGCCGTCGGCCGGGGTCTGACCGGCCTCGAACATCGTGACCTCGGACCACTCGCGCACCTTGGTCCACATCTCGCGGGGGTAGCCGAGCTTCTCGCCGATGACGATCGCGGGCAGCGGCGACGCGAGCGATTCGATCGCATCGCACGTGCCGAGCGGAGCGACGGCGTCGATGAGCTCGGTGACGATCTCACGGATGTGCGACTCGATCTGCTTGACCGCCCGCGGCGTGAACTGGCGCGCCACGATCATGCGCTGCTGCTGATGGTCGGGGTCGTCCTTGTTGATCATGGACGTGTCGGCCCGCTGGTCGGTGCGGGGCCGCGAGCCGTCGAACGACGAGTACCGCTTCGCGTTCTTCTCGACCTCGACGATGTCGGCGTATCGAGAGACGCCCCAGATCTTCTGGACCGGATCCCAGTGGCACGACGAGTGGTCGCGCAACCAGCGGTACGCCTCGAAGGGGTCGATGTAGAACAGCGGATCGAGCAGGTTGATCGACGGCGCGTCGGTGACGGACATGCATTCCCCCCGGAGGTCTCGGCGCCGCAGAGCCTACGCCGAATGTGGACGTGCCCGAATCGCGAGCCTGACCTCAGTGGCGCAGTTCTTTGCGCACCACGAGCCGCAAGCCCGACCACACCTCATCGATGGCGCACACCTTGTTGTCGACGAGCCCCGTGGGCAACGCGACCTCGCGCACCACGGCTTCGGTGATGTCGGTGGGCACCTTCGACGCCTTCTTCGGCCACGCCACCCAGATCGCCCCGTCGGGGAACACGGCCTTCGTCATGGCGGTGAGCTTCTGCTCGAGCTCGCTGCGGCGCACGAGGATCGCCACCACCACATCGCGCCGGCTTCGCACCCCGCTGACGATGCTGACCCCTTCCGGCAGCGGGTCGAGCAGCCCCGCGAAGTGGTCGGGGGCGTTGATGAACCCCACCGTGTCCGCGGCCTTGATGCCGAGCTTCGTGGCGAGCAGGGTTCCCGAATAGCCGGCCATCGCGTCAGTCTGGCGCAGCGCCCGACCCAGACGCGTCGACGGTGACCCTGGCGACCCACCGCCGCTGGAACGGTGTCTCGACTGCCCGATGATGATGGTGACGACGCACCCACGCCACGGCGGCGGCCGGGTCGACGCCGTCGTCGATGGCCAGGACGGCAAGCGCCATACCGGTTCGGCCGATCCCCCCACCGCACCCGACCTCGACCAGCTCGTGCTCGGCTCGGTCGAAGGCCTCGCGGATCGCGCGGCACGCCTGCACGGTGTCGCTCGGGGTCCGGAAGTCGGGGCACCTGACCCAGCGATGATCCCACGAGATGTGGGCAGGCGGACGACCCACGAGGTAGATGCCGAACTGCGGATCCGGGCCGGCCGGAGCCCGATGCCGCAATGCGCGCGCCCGGACTCGCCTCCCGCCCGGCAGCTCGACCACCCCGGGGCCCAGTGCCCATGTCGCCACGGCTCGACTGTACCGGCCTGCTCCGGACCCACTGCCGGCCTGACCGAGCACGCCCCGTCAGTTCGAGTGGAACAGCGTGCCGGGTGGTGCGTGTTGCGATGGCGCGCAGTCGTCGGGCGTGCGGTCGTGGGGTTTGCGGCGTGGTCGGGTGGGGATGGGTGTGCCGTGTCTGGTGGTGACGGTGAGGTGGGCGTCGGGGCCGCGGGTGTAGGTCCAGTGTTCGGCGTGGCTGCGGGTGTGGTCGGCGTTGCACATGGGCGCCAAGTTCTCGAGCGTCGTCGGGCCGCCTTGTCCGTGAGGGATGAGGTGGTG
>JBKJKR010000404.1:0-3230 GCA_046597135.1 Acidimicrobiales bacterium
CTCGTGCGCGGCGGCCGTGTGAAGGACCTGCCGGGCGTTCGTTACAAGATCATCCGTGGCACGCTCGACACCGCTGGTGTCCGCGACCGCAAGCAAGCCCGCAGCCGCTATGGCGCCAAGAAGGATTCGTAGACATGCCTCGTAAAGGCCCTGCAACTCGTCGCGAGATCCAGCCCGACCCGATCTACCGGTCGGTGGTCGTCACCCAGCTCGTCAACAAGATCCTCCAGCGCGGCAAGCGGTCGCTCGCCGAGCGGATCGTGTACGACGCACTCGAGATCGTGCAGACCAAGACCGCGAGCGAGCCGATCGCCGCCCTCAAGCGCGCCGTCGACAACGTCAAGCCCCAGCTGGAGGTGCGCAGCCGTCGTGTCGGCGGTGCCACCTACCAGGTCCCGGTCGAGGTCCGTCCGCGTCGGGCCAACACGCTGGCCATCCGCTGGATGGTCGGCTACGCCCGCCAGCGCCGCGAGCGCACCATGGCCGAGCGTCTGGCCAACGAGATCCTCGACGCGTCGAACGGCGTCGGTGCGTCGGTCAAGCGTCGTGACGACCTCCAGAAGATGGCCGAGTCCAACAAGGCCTTCGCGCACTACCGCTGGTGATCGGCGCGGGCGCGTCTGCTGGCGCTTCGGCCCGATCGAACACTCACCCCATTAGCATTGTCACGACCGGGCATCTGCCCGGTCGTGGTGCGTAACCGGCTCCCTCTGCGAGTGGTGCGCACAACCCCCGCCTGAGCAAGGAACCCCGCGAGATGTCTGTACGGCACCCCCTCGAACGAACCCGCAACATCGGGATCATGGCCCACATCGACGCGGGCAAGACCACGACCACCGAGCGCATCCTCTTCTACACCGGTCGCAACTACAAGATCGGTGAGGTCCACGAGGGTGCGGCCACGATGGACTGGATGGAGCAGGAGCGCGAGCGCGGCATCACCATCACGTCTGCGGCGACCACTGCGTTCTGGGACGACCATCGCATCAACATCATCGACACGCCCGGCCACGTCGACTTCACCGTCGAGGTCGAGCGTTCCCTCCGTGTGCTCGATGGCGCGGTCGCGGTGTTCGACGGTGTGGCCGGCGTCGAGCCCCAGACCGAGACGGTGTGGCGGCAGGCCGACAAGTACGGCGTGCCGCGCATGTGCTTCATCAACAAGATGGACCGCACCGGCGCCGACTTCTACTTCTGCCTGCGCACCATCCAGGAGCGCCTCGGCTGTGTCACCGCGGTCATCCAGCTGCCAATCGGCATCGAGTCGGGCTACTCGGGCGTCGTCGACCTCGTGCGCATGAAGGCCATCGTGTGGTCGGGTGAAGAGCTCGGCGCGAAGTTCGACATCATTGATATCCCCGAGAACATGCGCGAGCTCGCCGACGAGTACCGCGAGAAGCTCATCGACACGCTGTCCACCTTCGACGAGGTCATCCTCGAGAAGTTCGTGGGCGAAGAAGAGATCACCCTCGACGACGTGAAGGGTGCGCTCCGTCGCGGCACCATCGGCGGCGAGTGCGTGCCCATCCTCAACGGCACCGCCTTCAAGAACAAGGGCGTGCAACCGCTGCTCGACGCGGTCGTCGACTATATGCCGTCGCCGCTCGACGTTGGCGCCGTGCACGGGCTCACCACCAAGGGCGAGCCGGCCGAGCGCGACGTCGATGACAAGGCCCCGTTCTCGGCGTTGGCGTTCAAGATCATGACCGACCCCTACGTCGGCCGTCTCACCTACTTCCGCGTGTACTCCGGGCAGCTCGAAAAAGGTGGCCAGGTCCTCAACGTCCGCACGGGCAACAAGGAGCGCATCGGGCGTCTCCTCGAGATGCACGCCAACGAGCGCCAGGACATCGACCTCGTGGCCACCGGCGACATCGCCGCAGGCATCGGCTTCAAGGACACCAAGACCGGCGACACCCTCTGCGCCCCCAGTGCGCCGATCGTGCTCGAGCAGCTGGTCTTCCCCGATCCGGTGATCCACGTCGCCGTGGAGCCCAAGACCAAGGTCGATCAGGACAAGATGGCCAAGGCGCTGTATGCGCTGTCCGAGGAAGACCCCACCTTCCGCGTCCGCACCGACGAAGAGACCGGTCAGACCATCATCGCCGGCATGGGCGAGCTCCACCTCGAGGTGCTCGTCGACCGCATGCTCCGCGAGTTCAAGGTCGACGCGAGCGTCGGCAAGCCGCAGGTCGCCTACCGCGAGACCATCACGGCTCCTGCGTTGAATGTCACGTATACCCACAAGAAGCAAACCGGCGGCTCGGGACAGTTCGCCGAGGTCACCATCGACCTCGAGCCGCAGGAACCGGGCGTGGGCTACGAGTTCGCCGACAAGATCTCCGGCGGTCGCATCCCCCGTGAGTACATCCAGCCCTGCAACCAGGGTTTCCAGGAGGCGATGACCTCGGGTGTGCTCGCCGGTTACCCCATGGTCGATGTCAAGGCCACGCTGCAGGACGGCAAGTACCACGACGTCGACTCCTCCGAGATGGCGTTCAAGATCGCCGCCATCCAGGCCTTCAAGGAAGCGTGCCGCAAGGCTAAACCGGCCATCCTCGAGCCGATCATGGCCGTCGAGGTCGTGACCCCGGAAGACTTCATGGGTGACGTGATGGGCGATCTGTCCCGACGTCGTGGCAAGCTCGGTCAGGGCGACTCGCGCGGCAACAACAAGGTGATCACCGCCCAGGTGCCGTTGTCCGAGATGTTCGGCTACGCTACCGACCTGCGTTCGCGCACCCAGGGTCGCGCCACGTACACGATGCAGTTCGACTCGTATCAGCTGACACCTGCATTCGTTCAAGAAGAGATCGTCACCCGCGTCCGCGGTCAGTGATCCAAGAAGCCACACCAACCACACGCGAGTAGAGAAAGCGCAAGGGAACTCCCATGGCGAAGAAGACGTTCGAGCGCAACAAGCCCCACGTCAACGTGGGCACGATGGGTCACATCGACCACGGCAAAACGACACTGACCGCGGCCATCACCAAGGTTCTCCACGACCAGAACCCGAAGAACAGCTTCACCGCCTTCGACCAGATCGACAAGGCACCGGAGGAGAAGGCGCGCGGCATCACGATCTCGATCGCCCACGTGGAGTACGAGACGACCAAGCGGCACTACGCCCACGTCGACATGCCGGGCCACGCTGACTACATCAAGAACATGATCACTGGTGCGGCGCAGGTCGACGGGGCGATCCTCGTGGTGTCCGCAGCCGACGGTCC
>JBKJKR010000461.1:0-6427 GCA_046597135.1 Acidimicrobiales bacterium
CAGGCGATGGATCCGCCGCCGGTGCCGATGGAGGTGAGATCGACGACCGACGTGGCGAGCGGGTACATGCCGATCATGGGCCGCCTGGCGTACTGCAGGGGGCCGTCGGCGCCGAGCCCGACATCGAAGCTGGTGCCACCGACGTCGGTGGCCACCACGTTGAGATGGCCGAGCCGGCGCCCGAGGTCGAGCGCGGCGCACACGCCACCCACCGGACCCGAGTTCAGCGTGTCGACCGGCGCGTGCACGATGCGCGACGCGTCCTGCACGCCGCCGCTCGACTGGTTCACCACGAACCGACCGCGGAACCCTCGCGAGGCGAACACGTCGCGGAGCTTCTCGATGTACACCGACACGAGCGGCGCGACGTACGCGTTGAGCACGGTGGTCATCGTGCGCTCGTACTCGCCGATGCGTGGGGCGAGCTGATGCGACAGGGTCACGTGCACACCGGGCAGCTCTTCGGCTGCGAGCTCGGCGAGCTGCAGTTCGTGCCGGGGGTCGATGATCGACCACAACAACGACACCGCGACCGCTTGCACGTCGCGCTCGCGCAACACGGCGAAGGCGCGCCGAGCGTCGTCGTCGTCGAGCTTCTCGAGCACGGTGCCGTGCGCGTCGATGCGTTCGTGGACGCCCACGATGTTGCGTCTCGGCAACAGCAACGCCGGCTTCTGCCATTGGGTGGCCTCGGTGCGCAGGCGCTCTTCGATGCCGATGACCTTGTTGCCGCGGGCGATGGGCACCGTGGCCTCGAAGCCCGCCGTGGTGACGAGGCCGACCCGCGCGCCGGTGCCGGTGAGCAGTGCGTTGATGCCCACGGTGGTGGCGTGCGCCAGGAGATCGGCGCCGCGCAGTGCCTCGTCGAGGGTGAGGCCCACGGTGCGCGCCGCGTTCTCGATCGAGTTGCAGATGCCCACGCTCAGGTCGTCGTTCGTGGACAGCGCCTTGCCGACACCGACGCGCCCGTCGGCGTCGATGATGACGCAGTCGGTGAACGTGCCCCCCGTGTCGACCCCGATGCGATACATGCGCCCCCGTTCGTCGCTAGGCCGACGTGCTCAACAGCACACCCATGAACAACGCGACGATGGTCGCGAGCCCACCGACCGCGCCCCAGATCGCGAGGCCTGCGCGGGTGCGGGCCTGGGTGTGCAGGAACGCGGCGATGCCCGACAGCGCCACGATGCACAGCTTCACGAACAGGGTGACCTGGTATGCAGTCGAGCGGTCGCCCACTTCGACCTCGACGAGGTTCCACACCCCGGTGAGCAACAGCACACCGAATGCCGGCCACGCGATGCGGTTGAACTGACGGGCCACCGCTTTGGGTGCCGTGGGGTCGATGGCGCGCAACGTGGGCACCAGCCCGGCCAGCGTGAGTTGTCCGCCCACCCACACCGTGGCCGCCACCACGTGAAGGAACAGACGAATGGTGGTCGACGTGATCGAAAGCACGGATCCTCGGAGCAGGTGCGTCGGCGGAGGCCGGTGACCCGGGTTTCTAGCAGAGCACCGGTGCCCGCCACCGATCCGCCGTCGGAACGAGCGGGTGCAGTGCCACACTGACCGGATGGAAGCGGGAACCTACGTCGAAGCGCTCGAGCGAGAAGGCGGTCTGCTCGCTGCGGCGGCGCGTGACGGTCTCGACAAACCCATCGCCGCATGCCCCGGTTGGGTGGTGGCCGACGTGGTCGGCCATCTGGGCCGGGTCTACCGCTCGGTCACCGACATCGTGTCGAACCGTCTCGTCGACCAGCCCACGACGCGGGTGCCCAAGGCCCCCGCCGCCGACGAGGTCGTCGAGTTCTTCACGAGCGGTCTCGCCGGACTGGTCGCCGCGCTGCGTGCGACCCCGGACGACGTCCCGGTGATCGCGTGGGGGGCCGTCGGCACGGTCTCGTTCTACAACCGGCGCATGACCCATGAGACCGCGGTGCACCGCTTCGACGTCCAGCGTGCGTGCGGCCCGGTCGACCCGTTCGATGCCGACCTCGCCGCCGATGGCGTCACCGAGCTGTACGAGGTCGTGCTGCCCTTCGGGCTGTCTCGCATCCCCAGGCCCGGTCCGGTCGGGTCGCTGCACCTGCACCGCACCGACGGCCCGGGTGAGTGGACCCTCGAGATGGTCGACGGCGTGCTCCAGGTGACGTCGGCGCACGGCAAGGCCACGGCCGCGGTGCGGGGGCCCGGATCCGACCTCTTCGTGTTCGCCTGGAACCGGGGGCGCAGCAGTGCGCTCGACGTCTTCGGCGACGTGGCGGTGGCCGACGCGTGGGCCGGGCTCGCCCCGTGAGCACCTCGGCCGAAGACGGCCCCGCAAACCCCGAGCAGGTCCCGCCGCAGATCCAGCCGCAGATCGCCGCGGCGCGGCCTGCCGGCCTCGGCGGTTCGGGCGCGGTCGACTCGATCGGGTCGGTCGCAGCGTTCATGATCGGCAACCGGCTGAGCGGGCTCGGTCTCGCCATCGGCCTGGTCACCGCGTGGTCGCTGATCGCCGTGCTGCGTCGGTACCGCAGCGGCATCGGCATCGGGAAGCTGTTGCCGATCACCACGGCGTACCTGGTGGCGCGCGGCGCGATCGGCCTCGCCACCGGTTCGAAAGCGGTGTACTTCGGCACCAGCATCGCGACCAAGGTGGCCATCGGGCTCGTGCTGCTCGGCAGCGTGGTCGTCCGCCGTGCCCTGCTGCCGCGGTACGCACCCCTCGTCATCCCGTTCCCGGCCTTCGTGCTCGCCCACGAGCGGTACTACCGCACGTTGCGCAACGTCACCGTCATCGCCGGCATCTACGAGATCGGCACCGCGGCGTGGGACGTGTGGCTCTACAACCGCACGTCGACGAACGGGTTCGTGCTGATCCGGCTCGGTGTGTCGTGGGTGTCGGGATTCGTGGCCATCTTCGGGGCGATCTTCTATGCCGACACGAGCCTGCGGAAGATCCCCGGCTTCGAAGGGCTGCTGGCTGTCATGGAGGATCTCACGGCGTCGCTCAACGCCAAGAAGGCCTGACCAAGAAGCCGGAGATCGACGCCCGGTCGTGCGTGGGTGGTGACGTGTGACACCCGGCTACCATCCCTGCGTCCGCGAATCTGGAGGCATGTGATGACCAAGAGCAACTGGGGCCGTTGGGGCGACGACGACGAACGCGGGTCGCTCAACCTGCTCACCCCCGAGGTCGTCAAAGCGGCAGCGTCGAGCATCAAGACCGGGAAGGTTTACAGCCTCGGCATCCCGATCCAGAGCCACGGCGTGCCGCTGATGGACTACCGCGGCACCCCGATGCGCCTCACGCTCCAGGACTCCACCGACGACGGCATCTACGAGATGTACGGATGCCACACCGGTACCGGCGCGCACGAGGACGTGCTCGTGATGGCCTCGCACACCACGTCCCACATGGACGCGCTGGTGCACGTCTACGGCGAGTACAAGCACTACAACGGCGTCGGTCACGATGCCATGCATGCACTCGGCGGCGCACAGAAGCTGGGCATCGACAAGGTCGGCGGCTTCGCGGCGCGCGCCGTGCTCCTCGACATGGTCTCGTACTTCGATGAGGGTGAGTGGGTCACGCTCGGCCGCAACATCACCGCCAACGATCTCCAGTCGGCGGCCAAGAAAGAGGGCGTCGAGGTGCGGCCCGGCGATGTGGTGCTCGTGCGCACCGGCTACCTGCAGTGGTGGTGGGACAACCTGGCCAAGGGCGGCGGGCCCAAGTTCGAGCAGGCGGGCATCGGCGCCGACGCCGCGCATTGGCTGGCCGAGCAGGACATCGTCGCGGTCGGCTGCGACAACGCCGCCGTCGAGGCGATCCCCTTCGACGACAACGACTTCCTCATCGTGCACAAGATCCTGCTGGTCAACGCCGGCATCTACATGCTCGAGTTCTTGAACCTCATCGAACCGGCGAACGACGGCGCCTACGAAGGCCTGCTCACGGTGGGGCCGCTCAAGGTCACCGGCGCCACGGGCAGCCCGATCAATCCCATCTTCGTGGCATGACCGACCGCCGCCCGCAGGGTGACACGCCGCGCGACCGCACGACGTTGTTCCACCTGGCGGCGCGCGGCGAATGGGTCGCGGCGGCGTCGGGGGACACGTACGTCCCCGGCGCCTACGCCGCCGAGTCGTTCATCCACTGCTCGTATAGAGAGCAACTCGACGGTGTCTACGAGCGGTACTACGCCGGGCGTAGTGATGATGATCTCGTCCTGCTCGAGATCGATCGCGCGAGGCTCGAAGCCCTCGTGGGTGCGGCGGCGGTGGTCGACGAGTCGAGCACCAACGGCGAACGGTTCCCGCACGTGTACGCGCCGCTTCCTCACGGCGCAGTGCGGGCGGTCCGTGATCTCGCCTGGTTCAGATGACGCCGGCGGTGGCCCGATCGGCGTCGGCCCCGAGCGCCATCGACAACAGCTCGCGGTCGATCGCGTTCGCGCTGCCCTCATGCATGTCACCACGGCTGAGCCCGCTGAAGATCTCGTAGCCGATGTAGAGCGACGTGAACGCCGTGACCTGACGGCGGGCGCCGGCCACCGAGACGCCGATGCGCACGGCCGCGAGCTCGATCACTTCGAGCCAGTCGCGTACGGCGAGTCGGAGCTTCGGACCCATGTGCGGCCGGTGCGTCGCGCCGGCGAACCCTTGCGCGATGGTCGTGGTGATGCCGCTCGCGAGATCTTCGTTCATCAGGTGCACCAGTGCCGACCGCAGTTCGCTCTCGGTCTGCACCGCGGTGAGCGAGGTGTCGTAGCGGTGGAGCTGCCGGGCGAGCAGCTGCTCGAACGCCGCGACCAGCGCGTCGTCGACGCTGCCGAAGTGGTAGAAGATGAGCGCCTGGTTGAAATCACCCGCCCGGGCGATGGCCCGGGCGCTCGTGTCCGCGATGCCTTCGTCGCGAAGCGTGCTGAGTGCCGCATCCAAGATGGTGGCCTTGGTGCGAATGCTCGACGCGTTCGGCCCTCGTTTCCCGCTCACTGGCTCGTCCTCTTCCCGGAAGACCCGCCGCCCCCCGTTGATGTATCGCAAATCCGGTCGGACACTTCAAGCGATTGTTCAGAAGTTGTGCGAACGATCGCTTTGCGATGGGTCGATGGACCTGCGCCGATCGGCCTGCACCGGACGACCTGCGCCGAGCGACCGGTAGCATCGCCCTGAACCAGGGGGCCCCGCCATGCACCTCGCACATTCCGCCGAGCAGCTCGCCCTGCGCGACGAGCTGCAGTCCTACTTCGCCACGCTGATGACCGAGGACCGCGTCGCCCGATTGGGCAAGGGCGAGCACGCCGGCGGCCCGACGTATCGCGAGATCGTGCGCCAGATGGGCGACGACGGCTGGCTCGGCGTCGGCTGGCGCAAGGAGTGGGGCGGCCAGGGTTTCACCCCCATCGAGCAGCTGATCTTCTTCGAGGAGGCCAACGCGGCCGGCGTGCCCCTGCCGTTCGTCACGCTCAACACCGTGGGCCCGGCCCTGCAGGTGTACGGCACCCCGGAACAGAAGTCGTACTTCATCCCGAAGATCCTGCGCGGCGAGCTGCACTTCGCGATCGGCTACAGCGAACCGGGCGCCGGCACCGACCTGGCCGCGCTCTCCACGTCCGCGGTACGCGACGGCGACGAATGGATCATCAACGGGCAGAAGATCTGGACCACGGGCGGCCACGACGCCGATTGGGTCTGGCTCGCGGCGCGCACCGATCCGGATGCACCGAAGCACAAGGGCATCACGATCTTCGCCGTCGACACGACGCTTCCCGGCTTCGCGCACTCACCGATCTGGTTGCTGGGCGGCGGGCACACCAACGCCACCTACTACGACAACGTGCGCGTGCCGCACAGCTCGATCATCGGCGAGGTCAACGGTGGCTGGCGGCTCATCACCGCCCAGCTCAACCACGAGCGCGTGGGCTTGGCCCCCGCCGGGAACATCGCCGGTCCGCTCCGGCGGGTGATCCAGTGGGCGAAGGACACCACGCTCGACGACGGGCGTCGGGTCATCGACGACGAGTGGGTGCAGGTCGCACTCGCCCGCGTGCACGCGAAGAACGACGCGCTGAAGCTGTGGAACTGGAAGGTCGCGAGCGGCCTCGAGACCGGCGAGCTCGGCCCGGCCGAGGCATCGGCCATGAAGATCTTCGGCACCGAGTTCCAGATCGACGCGTTGCGCATGCTCATGGAGATCCTCGGGCAGCCGGCGCTCGTCGCGCGCGGCGGTCCCGGGGCGGTGCTGCTCGGCGAGCTCGAGCATGCCTACCGGGCTGCGCCGGTGCGCACCTTCGGCGGCGGCGTGAACGAGGTGCAGCGCGACATCGTGGCCCAGGTCGCGCTCGGCATGCCCCGCTCACCCCGCTGAGGGTTGTCCCGCTGAGGTTTGCCGCGCTGAGTTTTGCAGCGCTGAGGTTTGCCGCGCCGGGCGCTGGGGTAC
>JBKJKR010000512.1:0-4353 GCA_046597135.1 Acidimicrobiales bacterium
ACCGCAACCGCATGCGGCAGTTCACCACCATCACCGTGATGAACGCGCTTCGCATGCGCCTCCTCGCCCGCGGCGGAGCGGTCTGACAGCCACCGGGCCTCGACCGAACTCGACGCGGATGTCGTCTCGATCCGGCACACTTGGGACATGGTGACGCCGATGGTCAGCGAACGAGATCGCGCCGCTATGGCACGTCAGGCCGCCGCGCTCCGCGACATCGAGCAGACCGACCCGGGCTCACCTGCTTGGCGCGCCGACGCCCATGCCTGGCTCGACGAGCAGCGTGCAACGTTGGGAACCGACCGCCTGGCCACGGAAGGGGAATTCCACCGCTATGCAGCCGCTCTCGGACTCCTTCGACGCGCTCCGTTCGCGACTGACTGAGCTCGGCGCCGAGCCCGTGGTCATCGGGGCGTTCGCGGCGGGCCGATACCGCGCGACGCCGCGCGAGACCATCGACATCGACTTCCTCGTGACGTCGCTGAACGGCGTCGCCCAAAGCCTCCGCGCCGACGGCCTCGACGTGCGCGAGGTCGCCGACGAACACGGAGACCCATACTTGGTGCATGTGCGCGGCGGCTCGCTGATCGCCGACGCTCTGCTCGTCGAGACCGAGTACCAAGCCGAGGCGCACCGAAGGGCCCTCGACGGTTTCCTCACGATCGAGGATGTGCTCGTGCACAAGTTGATCGCGTGGCGTGCCCGCGACCGCGACGACATCGCGTCGATCCTGAGCACCGGGCGCGCATACGATGCCGCCTACGTCGAGCGATGGGCCGCGGCGTGGGCCGCTCTCGACCGTTGGCGCACCTTCGTGCCGGACGGTCGCTGAGCGCGCTTCGCTCAGCTGGGTTGGGCCTGGGCGTACGGGTTCACCGTGCCGGCGAGCATGCCGCCGTCGATGATGAACTCGCTGCCGGTGCAGTAGCTCGACTCGTCGCTCGCCAGGAACAGTGCGAGCTTGGCCACCTCGTCCGCTCGGCCGACGCGCGGCATGGCGAGGTTGGCGTACACCGCGGCCTGATCCTCCTCGGACATGTCGCCGAGGTCGGCGCCCTGGGTCATGGGGGTCGCGATGCCACCGGGGTGGATCGAGTTCACGCGGATGCCGGCCTTGCCGTATTCGAGCGCCGCGTTCTTGGTCATGCCGCGCACTGCGAACTTCGACGCCGTATAGGCGATGGTGCCGCCGTACCCCTCGAAGCCGGCGCTGGACGAGGTGTTCACGATCGCCCCGCCCTTGTTGCGCAGCAGCGCCGGGATGGCGGTCTTCATGCCGAGGAACACGCCGACCTGGTTGATGCTCACGAGGTGCATGTAGTCCTCGAGGGAGGTCTCGTGCGTCATGGTGCCGAACTGCAGGATGCCGGCGTTGTTCACCAAGATGTCGAGCTTGCCGAAGTGGTTCTCGGCCGCCGTCACCATGGTGAGCCATGCGCCCTCGTCGCGCACGTCGTGGTGCAGGTACACGGCGTTCTCGTTGCCCAGGTCCTTTTCGACCGCGTTGCCGAGGTCGTCGAGGACGTCGCCGAAGATGACCTTCGCGCCCTCAGCCACGAACAAGCGGACCTCGGCCTCGCCCTGACCCCGTGCGCCACCGCTGATGAGCGCGACCTTGCCCGACAACCTGCCCATGTGCTCCCCCTCGAATCGTTCGACGCCCAGCATCGCGCAGTAGGACTGCCGTCGCGTCGTCCCGATCGGTCAGATCGTGAGCGTGCCGCGCAGGATGCTCCTGCCGGAATGCTTGGGCACACCGTCGGCGGGTTCGATCGACACGTCGACGATGGGGAAGCTCGCCGGGTCGACATGATCGGGCAGGGCGTAGCGGCCGCTCCCGTGCAGCGGCCCGAGCGAGTACATGCCTTCGACCTTGGTATCGATGATCCACAGTTCCAAGAAGCCGTTGCCGGTGTCGGGCAGCCCCGCCACGTCGACCTCGAGCGCGTAACGGCCGTCGGCCTGTGCGACGAGCGTGGCCTTGGCCGTGCTCGATGCTCCTTCGGGGGCGAGCCCGTCATTGCGGAGCGCGATCGCGTCGAGCGCGGTGACCCGGGTGGCATCGTCGCGGTCGACGAACGCCAACAGCCCGACGATTGCGGCCACGACGGCCGCGGCTGCGCCGAGCAGGTACGGCACACGGGTTCGCCGTGCTCGCCGCGCTCGTGCTGCGTCGAGCACGGCGGGGGCGAAGGGCGTTTCCGACATCCCCGCGGACGTCGTGGCGAGCCGTGGACCGGCGGCCACCAATGCTTCGATGCCGGCCCAGAGATCGTGGGTTGGTGTTTCGAGGCGCGTGTCGGTGACCGACAACGATCGAGCGATCTCGAGGAGATCGCCGTACCCGTCGCGCTCGCTGTCGCGTGGGGTGTCACTGCTCATGACGCACGCTCCAAGTGCCGTCGCATCCGGGCCAATCCCCGGCGAATATCGCTCTTCACGGTGCCCAGCGGCAGGCTGCAGCGATCGGCGATCTCGAGGTGGGTGAGCTCATCGAAGAACGCGAGCTCGATGACCCGCTTCGAACGGTCGGGCAGCTGCGCCATGGCTTCGGCCAACAGCAGCCGGTCGGCCAAGGCGTCGACCTCGACCGGCGACAGCACTGCTGCGCCGATCGAGGCCTCGCCATTGGCCGGTTTTGGGCGCCGGTTCTGCGCCCGGACGTGGTCGATGATCTTGTTGCGGGCGATGCCCACGAGCCATCCGCCGAGGCTGCCCCTCGAGGGGTCGTACTGCCGGCGGGCGAACCAGCCGGCCGCGAAGACCTCTTGCGTGACATCCTTCGCCACCTCGGCGCCGAGACTCCGACGGCACAGCGTGTACACGAGCTTCCCATGGGCGTCATAGGCCCGCCGCAGGGCATCGGGGTCGCCCGCCACGAACGATGCTTCGACATCGTCCACGGCGTTGACCTCGGGCACGTGCATGCTCACCCCGTACCGGCTGCTCATCAGGCCGGCGGCAGAAGCACTTTGTCGATCACGTGGATCACGCCGTTGCTGGTGGCGATGTCGGTCGTGGTGACCTTTGTGCCGCCGTTGAGGGTGACGGTGCCACCCGAGACCGCGATCTTGATTTCCTTGCCGTTGAGCGTGGTCGCCGACTTGCCGTCGAGCTTCACGACATCGGCGGCCATGACCTTGCCCGACACCACGTGATAGGTGAGGATCGCCGCGAGCTTCGCCTTGTCGGCGAACAGCGCTTCCTTCGTGACACCGAGGCTCTTCAGGGCATCAGCGAAGGCCGCATCGGTGGGGGCGAACACGGTGAGCGGCCCGGGGGCCTTCAGCGCGTCGACGAGACCGGCGGCCTTGACTGCTTCGACCAGGACGGTGAAGGAACCCGCCGCTACTGCGGTGTCGACGATGTCCTTGGTCGCCGCGGCGCTCGCGCCGGTTGCGGCGGTCGCGGCCGGCTTGCTCGCCGGGGTCTCCGAGTCGTCACCACACGCTGCGGCCACCAGGCCGAGCGCCAATACACCTGCGGCCAGCCGCATGCTCAAACGCTTGTTCATTGCTGTTCGTCTCCGTTCTTGTGGGGATGATCGGTGCTACGACAGCCGAAGCGGTTCGGATGCAGATTTCCCAGGTCAGCCCTCTTCGAGGTGGAGCGACGCGCTGTTCATGCAGTACCGCAGGCCCGTGGGTTGGGGCCCGTCGGGGAAAACATGGCCGAGGTGCGCGCCACAGGTGCCGCACACGGCCTCGACGCGGACCATGCCATGGCTGGTGTCGGTGTGCTCTTCGACCGCGCCGGGCGCCACCGGCTCCCAGAAGCTCGGCCAGCCCGAACCCGACTCGAACTTCGTGTTGCTCGTGAAGAGCGGCGCTTCGCACACGATGCAGTGGTACGTGCCGTCGGCATGGCAGTCCCAGTACTTGCCGGTGAACGCCCGCTCGGTTCCCGCGTGTTGGGTCACCTGGAACGAGGTCGGATCGAGCCGTTCTCGCAACTCGGCCGGGTCGAACGTCTTCTTCGGTGCATCGGTCATGGGGCCTCCTTCGCGGCACCGCCGAGCGTACGACGCACCAACTACGGTGCGCGCATGAACGACGAACCACGAAGCGTCTTCCTCCCTGACACCCTGGCCGGCCAGGTCGTCTTCGTCACCGGCGGCGCCACGGGCATCGGCAAGGAGATCGCCCGCGTCGTCGGACGTCATGGTGCGCGGGTCGCCATCGCGAGCCGCAAGCGCGACAACGTCGATGCTGCGCAGCGCGAGCTCGAGGCGGAAGGCATCGAGTGCCACGTCGACACGTTCGACGTGCGCGACGCCGACGCGACCCGACGTGTGGTGGCCGGCATCATCGACCGTTTCGGTCGGCTCGACGTGGTGGTCAACAACGCGGCCGG
>JBKJKR010000596.1:0-2653 GCA_046597135.1 Acidimicrobiales bacterium
TTCGCGCCGTTCGACATGCGCGACCTGCTCGGCGGCGTGGTGGTCGGCGTCGTGTGCGGCGTTCTTGCGCGTTCGGGTGCGTGGGCCATGGCCAAGGCGAAAGGCCTCCGGCTTCGGCCGCTCGTTCGGGTCCCGATCGCCGGAGCGATGTTGTGCGCTCTGGCGATCGCCGCGAACCGCATCTTCGACGCGCCCGTCACGCTCGGTTCGGGATACGACGCGATCCGATGGGGTCAATCGCACGAAGACGCGCTGGCGTTGCTCGTCGGACTGTTCGTGCTCCGGTTCGCGGCAACGTGGGTCACCGTGGCCGGTGGCGGAGTCGGTGGTCTCTTCATCCCGTTGGTGGCCCAGGGCGCGATTGCCGGCCAGGTCGTTCAGGCGATCGTCCAGGCCAAGAACCCCGGGCTGTTCCCGACCGTCGGCATCGCGGCGTTTCTCGGGGGCGGCTATCGCACACCGTTGGCCGGCGTGGCCTTCGTGGCCGAGGCGACCGGCCAGCCCGGGTTCGTCGTGCCTGCACTTCTCGCGGCCGCTGCCTCGCAACTCGCCATGGGCCGGCGGTCGTTCAGTCCCTACCAACGCACCGAACGGCGACCGGACATTGTTCCGCTGAGCGGATTGCGCGTGCGCGAGATCATGTCGCCGAACCCGGACACCGTCCAGTCATCGCTTCCCGTCGGTGATTGCGTGGCGCGGATGATGGCGGCACAACGGCGATGGGTGCCGGTGCTCGAAGGCCGGCGCTACGTCGGCTTGCTTGCACTGGCCGATCTCGCGAGTCGCCCGATCGGCGACTGGGGCGACGTGCGCTGCGGTGACGTCGCACGGCTCGACGCCCACGTCGCCGATGCCGACGACTCGGTGGCCTCGGTCGCGGCGGCGATCCGGAGCTCTGGCATCGACGCGGTGGCGGTTGTCGACGACGGCTCGGTGGTCGGTGTCCTGACCATCCGCGACGTCGCGAACGCCGAGCGACTCCTCGATCGACTGTCGCCCGACGAGAACTGACGAGCCCTTGCCGCTATCGGGCGGCGCCGCTCAGTCGGCGCCCTGAGGTAGCGGGAGGTTGTAGAGCTTCACGGCGTTGTCGGACATGACGCGGCGGCGGCTGGTCTCGGGCAGCGAACCCAGCGCGGCCTGCGCCAGGCCGAGGCTGTCGGGATACAGACAGGTCGGATGCGGGTAGTCGGTCTCGAACATGACGTTCGTGTCGCCGAGTGCTGCGACGGCCTCGGCGACGCCTCGCTCCTCGAACCAGAAGCACGCGTGCATCTGCCGCTGGAAGTACTCGGTAGGGGTGAGCGAGTAGCGGGTGCCGTAGGTACCCGGTGTGCTCTGTTGTTGTTGGTAGTCGAGCGACTGCAGGAAGAACGGGATCCAGCCGATGCCGCTCTCGACCGAGACGAACTGCACGGTGGGGTGGCGTTCGAGCACACCGCCGAATATCAGGTTGGCCATGACCGACGCGTTCGAGAGGTACATCATGGCCGAGCCGATCGCGAGCTTTGTGTCGTTGTCCTGCGAGGGCCAGGGCGACGATCCGAACCACGACATCGTGTCGGTGCTGGCCCCGATGTGGAAGTTGACCGGCATCGAGAGCTCGGCGCAGACATCCCACAGCGGGTCCCAGTGCGGCTGGCCGAGATCGGGGAGCCCGTGCAGGTGGGGTCCGGTTCCGCAGTTCACGCCGCGGATGCCCATTGCGTGGGCGCGACGGATCTCGGTGACCGAGGCGTCGAGGTCCCACCAGGGCATGACGGCCATGCCGAACAGTCGACTGCCCGACGCTTCCTGCATCTCGGCGGACGCGTCGTTGTAGATCTGCACGGTCAGCAGCCGAAGGTCGGCGTCGGGCATGTCGATGAACTTCTGGCCACCGAAACCGAACGTGTTCGGATAGACGATCTGCGCCCACACGCCCAGCTCGTCCATGAGCTGCACACGCGCGTCGACCTCGAACGCCGCCGGTTGGACGTCGTCGTAGGACATGCTGGCGAAGCTGAGCCCGAGGCGTTTGGTGCCCTCGCGGTCGATGACCGCTGACGAACCGGCCAGGCCGATGATCGAACCGTCGAACACCCAGGTGTTGCGGCCGTCGATCTGTTCGACGCGAGGGACACGATCGGCGTACTTCGCCGGCGCACGCGACGTCCAAAGGTCGCGCGGTTCGGTCAGGTGCGTGTCGGTGTCGATCACCAGCAGGTCGGCCGGTAGTCCGAGCCGCTCGTTGATCGGGGCGGTCGTGGGCATGCGTGCTCCAGTCGAGTTATCGCGCCATGTCGGTGATGACGGCGCGGCCGAGGTAGCGGCCTGCTTCGAGCTCGTCGAAAACCGTCGGTAGCTCCGACAGCGGCGCGGTTCGCGACACGTGGCTCTTGACCACGCCGGCCGCAGCCAGGGCGACCAGTTCGCGCATGTCCTGCACCGTGCCGACCGCGGAGTAGATGAGGGTGGGGTCCTTGAAGAAGAACTCGAACGGGTTCAGCTGCAGGTTGCCTTCGCTTGATGCAGGAAGACCGACGGCGACGAACAACCCACCCCGCCGCAGCATCTTCAGGCCCAGATCGAACCCGGCGATCTTTGCGGAGAAGACCAGCGCCGCATCGCAGCCGCCGAGCTGCATCGCGGCGTCGGCCGCGTCGGCCGGCTC
>JBKJKR010000084.1:0-11102 GCA_046597135.1 Acidimicrobiales bacterium
GTGTTGCCAGGTGGGTGCCGACCAACGCAGCCGGTCCGATGCGCAACTGCACCGCCGGCATGCGCGTTTCGCGCAGAACAGGTGTTCGGTTGCCCAGCGAGGTGGGTTGGGTCTGCATCACCTCGGCCGCGGCGGCGGCGACGATCTGGGCCAGACGACGTCCGCCGGTCGACACGAACCCGGTGGTGGCGAAGTACATCGCACAGCACGCCGCGTCGGCCGTGGTGTCGACCGCGAGGTAGAGCTCGGCGTCGCTGGCGTTCGCGTCGTTGGCCTGGCGCGAGGCGTCGGGGTGGTGCAGCGTGATCACGGAAGCGCCCAGGCTGCGTAGCTGGCGCGCCGTGGCCAGCACGGCAGCCGCGGAACCACCGAACTCCCCGAGCACCACGCGTCGATCGACCAGGCTCCGGGGCGAGCGCCGCAACCGCTCGCGCTCTCGGACGACGGCCACCGGGTCGCGCTGGTCGGACTTGGCCCCGAGGCGACCGAGCTCGCATACCGTGTCCTGTCCGGCGATGCCGTCGGTGGGCAACCCGGCGTTGCGCTGGAAGTCGACGAGCGCACGTTCGGTCTCCGCGCCGAATATCCCGTCGACCCGACCGGCATCGAACCCGAGCGATCCGAGGCGGAGCTGCAACTCGGCGACGTCATCACCCCGGAGCTTGGGCGTGTGGAGGTAGAGCAGGCGGTCACCCAGACGATGACCGGCCTCGACCAGCTGATGCCAGGTGGCGCTGTCGCACACGCCGGAGGGCGTCAGCCCGCGGGCCGTCTGGAAGGACTGCACTGCGCCGGCGGTGGCGTCGGTGAAGTGGTCGGCGGCGACGTTGCGGACCGCGAAGCCGGCCGCCGCGAGACGGAGGTGCAGATCGCGGACGTCCTCGCCGCGCGCGCCGGGTTCGAGCGGTAGTGGCATCAGCGCGTACGCGCAAACGGCTCGGCGATCATCGGGTGACGACGGTAGCCGAGCCGTTGGAAGATGCGGGGCCGCGTCCGGGGTGTCGGACGTGGCCGATGACGCAACGGCCACGCGGCCGCCGGTCGGTTTACAGGAACTCGCTGAGCTCTTCGATGAGGGCGCCCTTGGGCTTGGCCCCGACGATGCGCTTCGCGACCTCGCCATCCTTGAACACCAGGAGCGTGGGGATGCTCATGACCTCGAAGCGACGGGCGATGTCGGGTGCGTCATCGACGTTGAGCTTGGTGACCCGGACCTTGCCGGCCTGCTCGGTGGCGATCTCGTCGAGGATGGGGGCGATCATCTTGCACGGCCCGCACCACTCGGCCCAGAAGTCGACGAGGACGGGCTCATCGGAGCTCGCCAGCACCTCGTCGAAGGTGGCAGCGGATAGTTGGGTGATCGAACCGGCCATGGGGGCCTCCTGAACATCGTGACGGTTGATGGAACGGTTGTCCGGGCGAAAAGATTCCACGCCATGGCCCGCGGGGACGACGGCGCGGCGCTCGGGGGACGACGTCAGTGGTGCTGGGCCTCGAGCCACCGCTCGGCGTCGATGGCCGCCATGCAGCCGGAGCCCGCAGCGGTGATGGCCTGGCGGTAGGTGTCGTCCTGGACGTCGCCGCACGCGAACACGCCTTCGATGTTGGTGCGCGTGGACCCGGGTTCGGTGATGAGGTAGCCGTTGTCCTTGAGATCGAGCTGCCCACGGAACAGGTCGATATTGGGCCGGTGTCCGATGGCGATGAACAGACCGGTGACGTCCAGGTTGCTGGTCTGGCCCGTGATGGTGTCGGTGAGCTCGATGCCGGTGACGCTGGTGTCGCCGTGGATCCTGGTGACCTGTGCGTTCCAGGCGAAGCGGATCTTCGGGTTGTTCTTGGCGCGGTCCTGCATGATCTTCGAGGCCCGGAGCTCGTCGCGGCGGTGGACCAAGGTGACGGTGTCGGCGAACTTGGACAAGAACGTGGCCTCTTCGACGGCGGAGTCGCCGCCGCCGACGACCGCGATGTCGTGGCCGCGGAAGAAGAACCCGTCGCAGGTGGCGCAGGTGGAGACGCCGTGGCCGATGAGCCGGGTCTCCTCGGGCAGGTCGAGCATGAGCGAGCGGGCGCCGGTCGACACGATCACCGTGCGGGCGAGGTAGGTGGGGTCGGCTGCGGTGGCGTCGCCGGTCCAGATCTTGAACGGGCGTTCGGAGAAGTCGACCTTGGTGGCCTTGACGGTGAGGAGCTCGGCGCCGAAGCGGGCGGCCTGGGCGCGCATGCTGATCATGAGCTCGGGTCCCATGACGCCGTGTTCGAAGCCGGGGAAGTTCTCGACCTCGGTGGTGAGCATGAGCTGGCCGCCGGGTTGGTCGCTGGTGGAGGACGGTTCGCCCTCGAGGACGACCGGTGCGAGGTTGGCGCGGGCGGTGTAGATGGCGGCGGTGAGCCCGGCGGGGCCTGAGCCGATGATGACGACATCACGAACGGTGGGGGACATATCAGTGGGCTTTCTTGCGCTTCGAGAAGAGGAACTGACCGGCGAGCACGAACACGACGCCCAACGCGACGTAGGTGAGCCACACGGAGTCGGCGACGACCAACTGGCGTACTCGGTCGACTCCACGGAACGCCCCCAGGAGCGCCAAGATTCCGAGCAGCATGCCGATGATGACGATGAACGTTCCGTACACCAGCCCCTTGGCGAGGGTCATGGCGCGGTCGGTGGTGCTGGAGCGGATCTGATCGACGTACCGGACGACCGTGTCCGCGGCTTGCGTCGGCCAATCGGGGCGCGGGGGATCGGTTTCGGGCATGGTCGGGGAGCCTATCCGCCGAGGCTCGCGGCGGATAGGTCCGCCGCCGGCCGCGCTACGGGGTGAAGGTGGCGACCGTGGCGCAACTGACCCGATCGACGACGAGGACGCTGGTCCCGTCGGCCACGAGCGCGACCCGGCGGGTGCCGAGGACCGCCAGCCCGACCACCCCGCCGCACGTCGTGCCGGTCGTCGTGGCGGTTGCCGTGGGAGCGGTGGTGGGGACGGGCCCATCCGCGGCGCGGGCGCGGTAGGCGGCGCGCAGCGCGTCGAGATCGACGAAGGTCCCGAGATCGCTCAGCGGGGCCGAGGGCGCGGCGGTCGAGCCCGTGCCGGCCTTCTTCGAGGTGTCACCGCCTGCGGCAGCGGAGGCGCCGGTCGAGGCACCCAGGTCGGGCGACGAGCCGGCGGCACCGGCGGTCGCGCTCTCGCGGGACCCGGTGGAGCCGGTCGATCCTTCGCCGAACACCGCGGTCATCGACGCGTCGCCCGACGAGCTGTCGTCGCCGTCACGGCCCGCGAGCCCGATGGCTGCGATCAGGACCACGGCGGCCGCAGCCGCGCTGACCCAACGGGCGGCGTTCGTGCGCCGGGCCCGCCGGGCGGACAGGTCGAACACCGGCGCCGTGACCGGCCGCTCGGCAGCGGTGGTGTCGAGCGCGGTGGCGCGCAACGAATCGAGGAGTTCGGTCGGGATCGTGATGTCGCGCATCTGGGCGCGAACGTCGTGGAACGCGTCGAGGCGTTCCGCGAGCGCGGGGTCGGCCGCGACCCGAGCGCGTTCGATGTCGTCGGCCTCGTCGTCGAGGACCGAGGACACCAGTTCGTCGTCGGGGAGGGATTCGGGCGTGGTCATGGCTGTGTGGTTCGACGCTCGTCGAGGGGGGGTTGGTTCCCGAGATCGCGGGCGAGCGCACCGCGAGCGCGTGCTATTCGCGATCGCACCGTGCCGGCCGGGATGTCGAGCACGTCGGCGATCTCGGCATAGTCGAGGTCGCACAGGTCGCGCAGCACCACGGCGGCCCGGAAGTCATCGGGCAACCGTGCGAGCGCATCGTCGAGGGTGAGCCGGGCGACGACGGCATCGTCCGCTGCGGGCATGCCGGCCGCTTCGGGACCACGACGGGGTGCGCTGCTCGCGACTTCATCGGCCGAGCCGTGGCTGATCGGCCGGCGCGCCCGGCGCCGCAGTTCGTCGAGACAGGCGTTGGTGGTCACCCGGTACACCCACGTCGAGAACGCGCTGCGCTCGTCGAAGCGCGGCAGCCCTCGGCACACCGACACCATCGCCTCCTGGGTGGCGTCGCGGGCGTCGGTCTCGTTGCCGGTCATGCGCAGGCAGATGGCGTACATGCGGGCCTGGTGGCGCCGGAGCAGTTCGTCGAGCGCCTGGCGATCGCCACGGTTGGCCGCGGCCACGAGCTCGTGATCGGTGGCCGACGACGCACGGGAGGTCGCGGCGCCTCGCCGTTCAGCCGGGTCCGCGGAGGGAGAGTTCACCGATGCGCACCTGCGCGGCGTCCCCGAGATCGGTGATCCACAACATGACCGTACGCCCTCGCGCCGGCTTGAAGGTGAACCGTGCCGCCCCGTCGATCGGCCCGTGCCGTGCCCTGGCGGAGCCCCAGTCGGCGATCTGATCGGGCGCGCCGTCGGCCACGTACACCGCGGCGTTCCAGCCGGCCGACGCGCCGGTGACGTCGAGCTCGGCGATGGTGGTGGCCGCGCCGAGGTCGATGATGACGCCCACGCCATCCTTGAGCCCGCCGAAGGTGCGGTTGGCGTACGCCTCGGTGGTCCACACGGTCTGGACGTTGCCGTCGCGCAGGAACCGCAGCAACTCGTCGTGCTCGGCCTCGTCACCGAAGGGATCGAATGCGGTCAGGGCGGCCGTGTCGAGCGGGATGAGCGCCCCGGCGGCGTTCGACGACCGGTCGACGATGCCGGCCTTGTCGAGCAGCCCCCGGCCCGCGTCGGTGCGTCCGAGGAGCGCGGCGGCCAGTGCGAGCGCCCCGACCACCACGACGGCGAGCACGATGAGCGGCACGGGGATCCGGCGGGCCCGCCGCACCTGCACGTCGGCGGTCGGGGTCGGGGCGGGAGCGAACGTGGTGGTGGGAGCGGCGGTGGCCAGGGAGGCGGCGGCCTCGGCCATGGAGGGGCGACGCGCCGGAGCGCGATCGAGCATGCGATCGACCAGGACCTCGAGATCGTGGTGCAGATCGGTGCGGTGACGGCGAAGGGGCGGTGCCGGCAACTGCAGGCGGGCGAGCGCGGTGGCGGCGTCGGTGTGGCCCACGAACGGCGCCACGCCCGTGAGCATCTCGTAGAGCACCACGCCCAGCGCGTAGACGTCGCAGCGACCGTCGACCGCGTCGCCGGTGACCTGCTCGGGGGCCAGGTACTTGGCCGTACCGACGAGCATGCCCGGTTGGGTGAGGTCGAGCCCGTCGAGCAGCTTGGCGATGCCGAAGTCGGTGACCTTCACCGCGCCGCGCGAGGCCAGCAAGATGTTGGCCGGCTTGATGTCGCGATGCACGAGACCGCGGCGGTGCGCTTCGGCGAGGGCGTCGGCCACGTGCTGGGCGATGGCGATTGCTTCGACCGGCGCCAGCGGAGGACCGGTGTCGAGGCGGTCGCGCAGCGTGGTGCCGTCGACGTACTCGAGCACGATGCCGTCGATGCCGTGATCGTGGAACGTGTCGTAGATGGCGACGATGCCCGGGTGCGAGAGCTGCGCCGCGAGCTTGCCCTCGCCGCGGAAGCGCTCGACCGAGATGGGGTCGCGCAGGTGCTCGTGCAACAGCTTGACCGCGACGGGGCGGCGCAGCTGTTCGTCGGTCGCGAGCCACACGGTGGCCATGCCACCGTTCGCGATCAGGTGATCGAGGCGGTAGCGCATCGCGAGGCGACGACCGGCGCGGACATCGAGCGGGTTCTGCAACGGGGTGTCGACCACGGGTCCCCAACGCTAGCGGTGCAGGTCGGCCCGAGGGGCGCGCCCGGCCACCCGGGAACCGCCCTCAGGCGTTGACGCGGTGGAAGGCCAGCCCCATGACGCGCGGGCCGCCGTGGGTGCCGATGACCGCACCGATCGGGCCGATGCGCACCGTGCTCAGGTCGACGTCGTTGCTGAGCAAGGCCAAGAACTCGTCGAGATCGGGGGCGAACCCGTGCATCACGCTGAGGTTCTCGAACGGGGCGTTGGCGAGCAGTTGGTCGCGGAGCCAGACGAAGGCCTTCTTGCGGGTGCGGGTCTTGCCGGCCTCGGCCACGGCGCCCGAGCTCAGATCGAGCAGGGGCTTGATGGAGAGCATGCTGCCGAGCAGGGCCTGTGCGCCGCCGATGCGGCCGCCCTTCTTGAGGTTCTCGAGGGTGTCGAGCGTGCCGTAGACCCGCTGGCGACTCACGAGATCGTCGACGAGCGCGAGCACATCGGCGGCGGAGGCGCCGCTGCGGGCGGCGTCGGCGGCCTTGGTGACGAGCGTGCCCAGGCCGGCGGTGATGGTCCGCGAGTCGACCACGTGCACCGGAAGGTCGCTTGCGCAGGCCTGTGCGGCGTTCTGGGCCGATTGCATCGTTGCCGAGAGCTGCGCCGAGAGGTTGATGCAGATGATCTCGTCGGCACCCTCGCCCTGCAGCGTACGGAACGCTTCGACGAACGCTCCCGGCGCAGGCGCCGCGGTCTGGGGCAGCTCGTTCGACGTCGCGAGCTTCTCGTAGAACTGGGCGGTGGTGAGCTCCTTGCGGTCGACGAACTCCTCGGTGCCGAAGCGGATGGTGAGCGAAACCACCTCGATGCCGAATGAGTCCACCTCGTCGTCGGTGAGATCACAGGCGCTGTCGGTGACGATGCGTAGGGTCATCTCGTGGGGCTCCCCGGTCGGAATCGCAGAAGTGTAAGAGCTTGCGGGTGCGTCACGCCGTGGTGACGAGTGCCCGCTTGGTGCGGCGGGTGCGCACGGCGTGACGCACCCACCAGGTGATGATCACGAGCAGCGCCGCTGCGGAGAGCACCACGCCGAGACCGGACAGTGCCCACGCTCGCACGCGCAGCTTGCCGCGTGCGAGCTCGCCGAGCGACCCCTTCGGGGCGTTGACCGTGTATTCGAGGAGCGAGTCACCCGACGTCTTGACGCTCACGTCGAACTCGATCACGTTCGCGCCCGGTTGCAGCAGCGTCGTGATCGAGTCGCCTTCGGGGAAGGTGAGCTTCTCCGAACGTAGGTCGATGCGCACGGTCGCGGCGGCCGTGAGACCGTTCTCGATCACGATGCGGATCTTCTCGCGCCGCGAGGTCAAGGTGAACCGATCGGAGTCGGGGGCGCGGATCGCGACGTTCCCGTCGGGGGTGCGGACGCTGCGGGTGACGAACGAGGTGGCCGCATCGACGTACACGCGGTGCTGCGTGTCGCTGAGTCGAGAGTCGGACGACGCGAGCAGGAGCTCGTCGAACTGCGTCGTGCGGGTCGCGGCCGCAGCTCCGAAGATGGATTCGTAGCTCTCGAGCGTGGCCCGCGCCTGATCGATGCCGCGCGCGAGCTCGTCGACATCGGGTCCACGGGTCGAGATGAGCGAGCGGCGCATCGGCCCGGACACGAGGGTCTCCATCTCCCGCTCGTTGCCGGGATGTGAACGCGACAGGGTTTTGAAGAACCCGTCGATGTTGCGCAGCTGGATGATCGAGGATGTGCTGAGCGGGGTCAGGAGCGACTTTACGATCTCGGCCGCGTCAGGCGACCAGTCGTCGGGGAGCAGGATCACGCTGCCGCGCGCGGTGGTCGGCCGATCGAAGTACCCGGCGGCCAGATCGGCCAGGATCTGTTGGGCGCGTGCGCTCTTGTCGGCCGAGCGGTCGAGTTGCACCACGGCGTTGCCGAGCCAGGTGTCGGCCGACGCGGCCAGCAGGTCCTGGTTGCTCGAGTCGCGGATGCGGAACGTCTGCGCGAACGGTGAGGGGAACTCGCTGCTGCGCAACCCTTCGAGTTGCACGTCGGGCACGATCACGTTGACCGCGCCCTCGCGTCGCAGCGCGTCGAGCGACGACGGGGTGTCACGGGGGCCGAGCACCACGGTGCGCGACGAGATGTCGGTCGCGGCCCGGCCGAGGGTGAGGCCGATGGTGTCGCGCCCTTCGCGCAGCATCAACGACACGTAGTCGTCGCGACCAGCGCGCCGCCACGCGTCGATGTCGATCGGCACGAACGGTGCGGCGAGCACCACGTTGTCGACCGCGGCCCGTTGCAGTTTCCCAAGGGCGACGCGCGCCGTGTTGGGATCACCGGCGTCGAGGGCGTCGAGCGTCTCGGGATTCGGTTGCACGGTCATGGAGCCGGCGGGTGCGTTCTCGATGACCGTGGCCAAGGTGTCGAGCCGGGTCACCTCGGTCGGGCTGATCACGGTGGTGCCATCGGGCTGGTCGGCGATGGGTGAGCGCACGGGGATCACGAAGCTGACCGAGTACGGCACCTCGCCGGCCGAGGCCGCGCCGACGCGCACCAGCCACGTGGTGATGGGCTTGGACGAACCGACGGTGATCTGGATGGGGTAGACGCCCGGGGTCTCGGGGATCGCGGTGGTGGACAGCACGAGCGTCGGGCGGCTCGGGTCGGTGAGCCGGTTCACCGGGGTCACGACCTGGTCGTAGGGGCTGAAGCTCGGCGTCGACGAACCGTCGACGATCTTGCGGAGCGTGGCGCGCGCCGCGCCGTCGGGCGCGCGCTGGAAGATCCGCATGCGGACCATATCGGTGGCGACGGCGCCGCTCACCTGCAGTTCGATGCGCAACGCCTCGCCGGCGCGCACCTGCGGGCTGATGGTGACGAGCGACGCCGTGACCTGGGTGGTGACCTGGGTGGTGGTTTGCGCGTCGGTGGGCGCCGAGGACGCCAACACCACCAGCACCGCCATGAGGCCGCTCAGCACCCGGCGCCGTAACCACGACGCACCACGGCTCATCGATGCACCATCTCGTAGCGCAGCACCGCAAGCCCCGGGTTCACGTGGGTGAAGCCCATGTGCAGGTAGAGCGCGAGCGCCCGTTCGTTGTGCTCCTGCGTGTTGACCGATGCACCGGAGGCGCCGCGTTGCACGAGCCATTCGAGGGCGTCGTTGACCAGTGCGGTGGCATGGCCGCGCCCTTGGTGCGACGGCTCCACGGCGAGGCGCTGGAGGTAGCCGTGCTCGCCGGCGAACCCGGTGATCGCGTAGCCGATGAGCTGCGGGTCGAAGGCTCCGGTGACGCGGGTGAAGGGTGTCGCCTGGATGGCTTCGAGGAGGTTGGCGCGGTCGAGCTTCCAGAACGGGTCGAACGCGAGGGCGTCGACCTCGAGCAGGGCTCGGTGCTGCCACCGTCGCACCGGACGCAGGCCCGGCCGCGGTGCGATCTCGTGCGCGACGTCGTGCAGGTCGTGCTGCAGCAGGTGGAGGCGCTCGTGGATTGCGAAGCCCGCGCCGCGGAAGAACGACTGCTCGTGCTCGGTCAGCGCGGCGGTGAGCACGTCGCGGTACCCCCGGCGCACGAGACGACGCAGCACCTGTTCGAGGCCGGCGCGGGTGAGCTGCTCGGGGGGCGACAACGGCGCGACGTATCCGGTGGTCCGTTGCCCGCGCCACGACCCGATGCGGTACTGCTCGGTGCCGAACGTCAGCAGCGCGAGTTTGCTCATGCACACCGCTCCGTGGCCCACCATCTCATGCGGGGCCCAACTGTACGCTCTCCACGGTGACGCTCCTGTACGTGACGCACGAAGACTGCCTCGTCCACGACCCTGGGTCAGGGCACCCCGAGCGTCCCCATCGTCTGGTGGCGGCCCGGGCCGGCCTCGACGACTCGGGCATCGAGGCCCGGGTGCTCGCCGCCGAGCTCGTGGGCGTGGACGCGGTCGACGCGGTGCACGACCTCGAGGTCTCGCGCCGGCTGCTGGTCCTCGACGAGCGCGGCGGCGGCATGATCGACCCCGACACAGTCATGTCGGCGGGGTCGCATCGGGCCGCGCGGCTCGCCGCGGGGAGCGCGCTCGTCGCGGTGCGCGAGATCGATGCGGGTCGGGCGACACGGGCGTTCTGTGCAGTGCGGCCGCCGGGGCACCATGCGACGCCCCAACGCTCGATGGGCTTCTGCCTGCTCAACTCCATCGCGATCACTGCCGCCGCGCTGCGCGATCGGGGCGAGCGTGTCGCGATCGTCGACTTCGACGCACATCACGGCAACGGCACACAGGACACGTTCTACGACGACCCGCGCGTGTTGTTCGTGTCGTTGCACCAATGGCCCTTCTATCCGGGCACGGGAGCCATCGACGAGATCGGCCACGGCGACGCACGCGGCACCACGATCAACGTGCCACTGCCCGCGGGAACCACGGGGGACGTGTACCGCGACGCGATCGATCTCGTGGTCGGCCCGGCGCTCGCGCGGTTCGCACCGACCTGGGTGCTGTTGTCCATGGGTTACGACGCGCACCGCGACGACCCGCTCACCGCCATGGGCCTCACGAGTGGTGACTACGCCGTGCTCGTAAAAGAGCTGCTCGATGTGGTGCCCGACGCGAAGGTGATCGCGCTGCTCGAGGGCGGCTACGACCTCGACGCGGTCCGTCGGGGCGTGCACGCCACGCTCACCGCGTTCGCCGGCGCGCCCGAGTCGCCCGAGCGGCCGAGCAGCGGTGGTCGGAGGCGCGACGTGATCGACGCGGTGGTGCAGCTGCATCGTGGGGTGCTCGAGTGATCTCACCCGAGCTGCTCGTGGTGGTGCAACCGCTCGCGGCGCACTTCAGGACACACGGGTTCGCGCTCTTCCTCGTTGGCGGCATCGTGCGCGACGAGCAGCTCGAGGCCGGCTCGTGGGTCGACATCGACCTGGCGACCGACGCCCGACCCGACGACACGAAGCGACTCGTCGCACCGCTCGCCACCGCGGTGTGGACCCAGGGCGAGCGCTTCGGCACGATCGGCGCCAAGAAGGACGGGCGGACCTACGAGATCACGACCCATCGGGCCGAGGCCTACGACCCCGACTCGCGCAAGCCCGAGGTGGTCTTCGCCGATGCCATCGAGGCCGACCTCGCCCGCCGCGACTTCACCGTCAACGCGATGGCGCTGTCGCTGCCCGATCCCGAGCTCATCGACCCCTTCGACGGCGCCGTCGACCTCGTGGACAAGCGGCTGCGCACGCCGCTGGGTCCCGCCGAGTCGTTCGGCGACGACCCCCTGCGCATGCTCCGCGCCGCCCGCTTCATCGCCGGCTACGACCTCGTCCCGGACCAGGAGCTGACCGATGCGGTCGTCGCGATGCGCGGCCGCCTGTCGATCGTCTCGTTCGGGCGGGTCCGCGACGAGCTC
>JBKJKR010000358.1:0-7936 GCA_046597135.1 Acidimicrobiales bacterium
CTGCAGTGCACGGTGAGCCCGTCGGTGTTCGCCCGCAAGAACTACTTCTATCCCGACATGCCGAAGGACTATCAGGTCACGCAGTACGACAAGCCCACCAACACCGCGGGCAAGCTCGAACTGCCCGACGGCTCGTTCGTGGGCATCACGCGAGCGCACCTCGAAGAGGACACCGGCAAGACCTCGCACCAAGGTGGCGATGGTCGCATCCACGGCGCCGAGTCGTCGCTCGTCGACTACAACCGGGCGGGCGTGCCCCTGGTCGAGATCGTGAGCGAGCCCGACATCCGCACCGCCGAGCAGGCCAAGGCCTACGTCGACGAACTGCGCAAGATCGTGCTCGCGCTCGGCGTGTCCGACGCGAAGATGGAAGAGGGTTCGATGCGCGTCGACGCGAACGTGTCGGTGCGTCCGGTGGGCGAGCCCGAGTTCCGCACGCGGTGCGAGATCAAGAACATCAACTCCATCCGTTCGGTCGGCCGGGCCATCGAATACGAGGCCAAGCGCCACATCCAGTTGTACGACTCGGGCGAGAAGCCCACCCAGGAGACGCGGCACTGGGACGAAGAGCACGGTCGCACGCGGGCCGGTCGCTCCAAGGAGAACAGCGACGACTACCGCTACTTCGACGAGCCCGATCTCGTGCCGCTCGTGCCCACGGCCGACGACATCGCCCGTATCGACGCCGCGCTGCCGATGCTTCCCGCGTCGCGTCGCCGCCGGCTCGCCGAGATCACCGGTGCGTCGTCCGCCGATGTCACCCTCGTGGTCGACCGCGGTCACGACGACTTCGTCGTGTCGGTGGTGGGCATCGGTGCCGACGCCAAGAAGACGCTCACCCGCGTCGAGAACGACCTGCCGCCCGATCAGCCCATCACGCTTGCGCCGCAGTCGTTCGCCCAACTCGTCATCATGGAGACCGACGGCGCGCTCACGGCCACGCAGGCCAAGCAGGTCCTGGCCGAGATGCTGGCCGGCGGCGGCGACCCGAAGACCATCGCCGCGGCCAAGGGCTTCGAGGCCATGGCCAGCGGCGCGCTCGAAGCCGTCGTCGACGGCATCATCGCGGCCAACCCCGACGATTGGGCCCAGTTCGTGGTGGCCGACGACAAGGCTCGCAAGAAGCTCTCCGGGTTCTTCACCGGTCAGATCATGAAGGCCACTCAGGGCCAGGCCGACGGCCGCGCCGTCGCCGAGATCCTGGCCCGCCGCGCCGCCGGCTGACCCGAGAGACCGTCCATCCTTCCAAGCCGCGCGGGCACCCACAACGCACACATCTACGGAGGCTTCCCCCATGCGAATCCGAGCAACTCTCGCCACTGCGGCACTCGTCCTGGTCCCGTTCGCCGCGGCCTGCGGCGACGACGGCGGCAAGGACACGTCGACCGCCGCGCAGAACTTCTGCGGTGTGGTCACGCCTGTGCAGGCGTTGGCCGGCATCAGCGACCGCGCCGACGACCCCGCGGCGCTGAAGGTGGCCTTCACGGGGGCCGAGTCCGCGCTCGCCGCGGTCAGCGGCACGCTGCCCACCGACATCGCCACCGACCTCACCACGGTGACCACCACGTTCAACGCGGCGAACACTGCGCTCAAGGCCAACGCCTACAGCTACGGGGCCGCCGCGGTGAAGGACGCCAAGGCCCTCGAGGCGCTCGATGATCCGGCGTTCACCAAGGCCACCGACAACATCCAGGCCTGGGCCGTCAAGAACTGCGACGGCTTCGACAAGTAGGTCAGTCGCCCGACTCGCGGCGGGTGGTCAGCGTGTCGCGCCGACCACCCGCCACTTGTCGGTGCGGAAGCGCAGCACGAGTGCGAACAGCCGCGCTGCCATGAACAGCTCGAGGGCGAACCACAGCCACCCGAGCCCCGCACCGTTGCGCCACACGATGGCCACGGCGACGCACAGCACCAGGGTCGCCGCGGGCATCGTGTACGCGAGGTAGCGCTGGTCGCCCGCCCCGATGAGGATGCCGTCGAGCGCGAACAGGGCGCCGTTCAACGGCTGCAGCACGGCGACGTGCAAGAGCACGAACGCCGCGAGGCTGCGCACCGCGGCGTCGCCGGTGAACACGTGTGTGAGGGGCACGCGGACCACGAGCACCACCACGCTCATGGCGACGCCCACGACCATGGCCCAGCCGACCATGCGCCGCGACGCCTGGTACGCCTGCAGCGCGTCGCCCGCCCCGAGCAGGCGACCCACGATCGACTGCCCGGCGATGGCCACCGAATCGAGTGCGAGCGCCAGCAGGAACATGATCTGGAACGCGATCTCGTGGGCCGCGAGCTCGGTGGTGCCGATGTGGGCCGCGGCGATGGTGATCAACACGAACGCGCCGCGCAGCGACAGCGTGCGGATGAACAGGTGCAGGCCTACGCGTGCGAGCCCGCGGATCGTCGCGAGATCGGGCAGAAGCTGCGCGTCGTGCTCGGCCACGGCCACGGCGATCCATCGAAGGTAGATCGCCGCCCCGACCCATTGCGCGATCACCGTCGCGGCCGCCGAAGCCCCGAGGCCACCGTCGAACCCGTAGACCCACACCACTTCCAGCACGAGGTTCAAGAGCGCGGTGGCCAGCGCGACGATGAGTGGCTTGGTGGTCTGCTGCAGGCCGCGCAGGTACCCGACCCCGGCGAGCATGATGAGCATCGCGGGGATGCCGGGCAGGCTGGCGCGCAGGTACACCCACGCGGCGTCGCGCACGGCGTCGTCGTTGCCGAACAACTGCAGGGCGCGACGACCGAAGAACACTCCGACGATCGCGAGCACGATGCCGAGCAGCACCGCCAGCCAGATGCCCTGCACCGCCTCGTGGGCGGCCCGCCGGTGCTCACCGGCACCGATGAGGCGGGCCACCGCAGCAGTGGTCCCGTAGGCGAGGAAGATGCAGATCGAGTAGCCGGTGAGCAGGACCGCCGAAGCGGCGGAGAGTGCACCCAGCTCCGCCGTGCCGAGGTGGCCCACGATCGCCGTGTCCGTGAGCACGTACAGCGGCTCCGCGATGAGCGCGCCCAGCGCGGGGATCGCGAGCCGCAAGATCTCGCGATCCCAGGCCCGCGCCTCGGCGGTGGACCGCATGAGCTAGGCCACGTCTTGGCGCTGCATGCGCCGGGTCGCGTAGGCGAGCGCCGCGAAGAACACGACGATCGGTATCACGTAGGAATAGAACGGCGAGATGGTGGCCAGGCGCAGCGGCTTGACACCCGACGGGAGTCCCACCTCGGAGAGGATCGAGCGCGTGTACGAGCGCACTGCGAGCCGGCTCGCGGTCTCGCCGGCGTTCGCGACGAAACCTTCCCAGATGAGCACGTAGAGCAGACCCCAGATGAGTGACCGACGGACGCGCACGCCCAACATCACGAACAACCCGGTGTAGGCCACCACGCCGAACAGCGCGGAGAGCGCAGCGCCGATCACGACGTCAGTGCCTGCACCAGTGAGCGCAGCGGCGATCACGAGCGGTACGAGCACGAGCGGCGCGACCACCGTGAGGGTCGCGGCCGCCGCCGCGGCAACGATTCGGAATCGGGCCACCGGCCGTAGCCACAGGTACACCATGGTTCCGTCGTCGATGATGTCGCCGAGGGTGGCGGTTGCGAACACCAGCGTGGTGAGCGGCACTACCACCGACAGACCGAAGAGGCCCACGAACTGCGCGCCTTCACGAGCCGAGTCGGCTCCGAGCGCAGATCCCACGACGATGCCGAGCGCGCCCAACGCGCCAAGTGCCGCGATGCGGCCGGTGGTCGCGACGCTGCGCAAGATGAGGCGATAGAGCACAGCGAACTGCTTCATCGGCGCGTCCTTTGGGCCGCGGGGTCGACCAGGTAGCGAAAGACGCTCTCGAGGTCGTCGTCGAGCGGTGCGACCTCGAAGAGCCGCGCCCCGAGCTCTTGGGCCATGGGCGCGATGCTGCGGCGGAACCTGGTGACCTCGACGGTGTCGACGATGACGCTTCCTTGTCCGTCGACGCTCACGCCGACTGCGGTGTCGCCCCACATGAGCCGGCTCGCGAGCTCACGGGGCTTGTCGGTGCGCACGCGGATGCGCAGCGGGCGATCGTCCATGAGGTCGCGGATGGCGTGGAAGTCGCCCACCGCGGCCAGGCGGCCTTGGGCGATGACCAGGACCCGCGAACCGAATCGTTCGACCTCTTCGAGCACGTGGCTCGACACGATGACCGCCCGGCCTTGCGCACCGAGGCGGTGCACGAGGTCGATCATGTGCAACCGCTGCCGCGGATCGAGCCCGGTGAGCGGTTCGTCGAGGACGAGCACGGCTGGGCTGTGCACGATGGCCTGTGCGAGCTTGGCCCGTTGCCGCATGCCCTTGGAGTAGGTGGGCAGGCGCCGGGTGTCGGTGGGGTCGAGCTCGACGATGGTCAGCGCGTGGGCGGCTGCGGCATCGGGGTCGGGTAGCTCGTGGAGCACGGCGGCGAGTCGGACGAACTCGAACGCGGTGAGCAGTTCGAAGATGCCTTCCTGCTGGGGCACGATGCCGATGCGGCGCGTGACGTCGAGGTCGCGGCGCGGGTCGCGATCGAGCACGCGGACCGTGCCGATGGACGGTGCCGTGAGCCCGCACAACATGCGCATCATGGTCGACTTGCCGGCCCCGTTCCGCCCGAGCAGTGCGGTCACCCCCGGGCTGACGTGGAACGTGATGTCGGACACCGCGACGAGATCACCGAACCACTTCGACACGTTCTCGACCACGACCAGCGCATCGGGTGGCGCCGCGGCAGGCGGCGGTGGGACGTGCTGCGACGCCGGCCCGGGCGGTGGTGGCGGGGGAGGCGGCCGCGGTGGGATGGCGGCGTTCACTTGGTCACCGTGAGCTTGCGGTAGCGCCACCACGTGATGCCGGCGAACAGGACCGTCCAGCCGACGTTGGCCACGACGACCAACCACGTCGCCATCGGTTCGTAGTCCTCGGTGGGCCAGCGATCGCCGTAGATGCTGTAGACGAGCTGGAACGGCAGGCTGAAGAGGTCGAGGGCCTGGAGGTTCTCGGAGCCGCCGGCTCCGAGGAGCGACCCGACTGCACCGGCGCTGGCGATCAACACGATCACGATGGCGGCCGACGCCACCGCACGGCGCGAGGTGAGACTCGAGATGACCATCGACAGCGAGGCGTACAGGGCCGAGATCCCGAGACCGCCGAGGATGATGCGCCCGAACGTGAGCAGCCAACCGTCGAAGCCGTCAGGTCCTGCGCCGAGGATGGTCTTGCCGATGAGCACGAGGAGCACTGGGCCGACGGTGACGATCGACAGGATCGTCAACACGCCGAGCGTCTTGGCCAACAGGTAGGTGTTGCGGTTCAACGGCGACGCGAGGTACAGCCCGAGCATGCCGCTGCGCCGATCGGTGCACAGCACCTCGGGTGCGACGAACGCGCTGAACACGAGGATCGCCGCGTTCACGAACCCGTAGTATTCGACGTAGGTCGGGCCGAAGTCGGCGTTGATCTCGAAGCGTGAGGCCATGGCCGTGATGCCCACGAAGACGATCGCCGGGATGTAGACCAGCCCGATCGTCAGCGCGGGCAGGATCTTCTGCCAGATGGTTCGCTTGAGCCCGAGCGAGCGTTGGATGCTGTGCTTCGCGGTGGTGCGAACGGCCGCGCCGATGCCCCCGCGCTTGCCGTCGTAGGCGCGGTAGCCGCGCTCGAGGATGCGTGCTGCTTCAGCCATGACGCACTCTCACCGCGTCTTCCGCGGCGCCGTGCGCGCCCGAGGCCGAACCACTGAGCGCGTCGGTGAGTGCGACACCGAGGAACACCTCTTCGAGGGTGAGACGTCGGGGATGCAACCGGCGGAGCCCGGTGCCGACCTGGGCGACTGCGTCGCGCACCGCGTCGAGCACGTGCTCGTCGGTGCTGACGATGGTGATGCGGTTGCCGTCGAGGTGCAGTTCGATCCGGCGTGACTGCAGCACCGCCGCGACCTCGGCGCCGTGGTCGTCGACCTCGACGACCACGCCTTCGCCGCCGCCACGGAGCTCGTCGATGGTGCCGTTGGCGACCACGTGACCGCCGCCGAGGATGACCACGGCATCGCAGACGCGTTCGACCTCTTCGAGCAGATGCGACGACAGCAGGATGTTGATGCCGAACTCGGTGCCGCAGCGACGGATGAGGTCGAGCATCTGGTCGCGCTGCACCGGGTCGAGGCCGTCGGTGGGCTCGTCGAGCAGCACGAGCGCGGGGTCGTGGGCGATGGCCTGTGCGAGCTTGACCCGCTGGCGTTGACCGGTCGACATCGTGCCGATGGGGCGGAAGCGCTCCTCGCCGAGGCCGACGGCCCACAGGGCGTCGCTGGCCCGGTTCGTCGCGTCGCGATTCGGTAGGCCGTGGAGCTCGGCGATGTGGCGCACGAGGTCGTGGGCGCGCACATCGGGGGGCAGCGTGTGGTGCTCGGGGGAGTAGCCGATCGCACCGCGGATCTCATGGCCCGCCGACTCCGGGTCGAGCCCGAACACCTTGAGCGAGCCGGAGTCGGGTTTGTGCAGCCCGAGGATCATGCCGAGCAACGTGGTCTTGCCCGAGCCGTTCGCGCCGAGCAGCGCGGTGATGCCGGGTTCGACCCGGAACGTGAGGCCGTCGTGCACGGCGGTCTTGCCCCAGCTCTTGCGCACGTCGTCGCCGACGATGACCGCGGCGGAAGGATCGGTCACGGCCATGCGGTCACCGTACAAGCGCCCGCTTCGCAAATGAGGTCATCGGACATCAACCATTCGTCGCCCGATCGGGATCAGTCGCGAAGGGCGTCGGCTGCGGCGTCGTAGGTGTCGTCGCCGAGCAGCACGCGCAGCTCGCCGGCGAGGCTCTCGAAGACCGGGCGGGTGCCGCGGTAGGCCTCGGGCGCGTCGATGCACCACCACGCCATGGTTGCGCCACCCGGTCCCCAGTCGGGGCGCTGCCAGCCGCGCACGGTGAGCTCGGTGCCCTCCGCGGTGTCGCGCTCGTCGACGCGGATGGGCATGCGCGAGCACGTCTGCGGCTTCCAGTCGAGCGGATCGTCGCCTTCGGCCAGGGCGGCGAGGTGCAGCGCGCACCCGGTGCCGCCGGCGAAGCCGGGCTTGTTGAAGAACACGCACGCATCGTCGACCACGGGGGTGAACCAGCCGTGCTCGCGGTGTTCGACGAGCGGTCGATGCTCGGCGTGCTGGAACTGTGCGGCATCGAGGGAGGCGCCCAGCGCGGCGATCGTCATGGCCTCGTCCTCGTCGATGAGCTCGACGCCCAGCGAGCAGCAACCGTCGTGCAGTTCGGGCTGCGCGGTGTCGTGGATGCCCTGGCAACCCTCGCCCCAGATGCAGGTCCAGTTCGACCGGAGGAACGTGGCGTCGAGCCGCCACCGCGTGCGCCCGCCGTCGGCCTCGAGCTCGACGAAAAGCGGTGGATCGGCCTCGGTGGTCATGTCCCAGGATCGCGCAGCTCACCCCACAACGCGGAACTGGTCCAGTTCGGCCCGGAACGTGTCGATACGACGTCGAGGCGCCGGGCAGGTCGGTGCCGTCGAACGATCACCGATGAACAACGCGTCCACCTTCCACTCCTCGTCCCACCCGCAGCTCGCCGCGCCACCGGCCGACGTGGACGCGCGCGTCGAGGTGGTGCTCGGGCTGTATCGCACGCACTTCACGAACCTCGTGCGGCTCGCGACGTTGCTGGTGGAGGATCGCGAGGGCGCGATCCAGATCGTGAACGAAGCGTTCGTGCAGCAGATGCGCGCCCGGAACGCGGATGTGGGCGACGCGCCGACGATCGGTGTGGTCCGACGAGCGGTGGTCGCGTTGGCGCGCGAACGGGCCGCGGCCGCGGCGACACGCCGGAAGTCGATGCCGGTTGCTCGCGATGCCGCCCGGCGGCCGGTTTTGCTGGAAGCGCTCCACGAACTGCCCCACGCCCAGCGCGAGGCGCTCGTGC
>JBKJKR010000513.1:0-4320 GCA_046597135.1 Acidimicrobiales bacterium
CGCCCACCGTGGGGGCCACGGCGGTCACGTTCATCACGACCGCTTGCACACCGGTGGCCGGCACACCACCCCGCCCGGTGACCTGCACCGTGACCGATGCTGCGGGGCCCACCGCAGCGGTGCTGCGTGTGTCGAGGATGCGAGCCGGGGTCACTGCGTGGTACTCACCCGCGGTGTTCGGCGCTGCGGCGACCGGTGAAGCCTGAACCACCGCGCCGAAGCACGAGGCCATAGCGACGACCGCGACGATGCGGCGGAGCCTGGATGACGACATATGGATCTCCCGATAGGCGATTGGCGTGCGAAGCACCGGTACGAAGAGCCACCGGTTCGGTCGAAACGACCACGTGAGCCGATGGTAGAAGCAGGCTTCGTCCGTGTCATCGGCTACCCGTAGGCCATCCGGATCAAACCTGCGGCGCCGCCCCGAGAAATGTCAGGCGTCGGGCACCCGTTGGCACGCGACCGGCGTCCAGTGCATCACCCACGCCTCGGCGCGCTCGGGTTCGGGCAGCTTGGCGTCGGCGGTGATGCCGAAGATGTTCGTGTACGGCGGCACCGGCGACGTACCGGCCGCACCGAAGCCTTCCCAGGCCTTCATGGTCACCTCGGTGGGCTCGGTCGAGGCGAAGGCCGCGAGGTGATAGCCGTTTCCGCGGCCGGCCGGGTCGCTCGTGACCAACCACTGCGTGTGCGACGCGGGCGCGTCGTCGAGGCCGGCGCTCTGCCACCACTCGTCGACCGGTTTGTTGGAGTCGGGATGACGCCAGTCGCTCTGCACCGTGACGAGTGAGCGCACGGGTTCTGACGGCGCACTCGTCTCGAACGAGCGAGCGCGCACCAGCATGATCGCGAAGGCGACCGAGGCGATGTCGCCGGCCCGACCGGCGGCCCGCAGTTCGTGGGCGCGGGGTCGGATGTACTCCCACGCAGTCGGCTCGTCGGGGAACGTGCCCTCCCAGAACGCGAGGTAGGGCGCGGCGAGGTGGCCCGGACCGACGGCCCGGAACCGGTTCAACGCGACGAACGAGCCGTTGGCGAGCGCGTCGGGTCCGTGGACCTCGTCGTACCAGTGCTGGAACTCCGCTTCATCCTCGGGCGCGGGGTCGGCGTGCACCACGAACAACGTGGGCGGTGTTGCTGTGGCGAATCGCATGGGCGCCGCGTCGCTCATCGCGCGCGGGCCATCAGATCGGTGACGACCGCGAGCGCCTCGTGCACCTTGGGCATGTCGATGCGCGCCTTGGCCGCGAGATCGGGCTGACCGGCGTTCTCGAGCATCTCCGGGAGCCGTTCGCCGACGCAGCGGAGCGTGAACTCGACCGGGTCACCCACCGCGACCTCGTCGATGCGGACCACCACGTTGCCGCCGGTGTTGTGCTCGATGTAGTGGTAGTGCGGCTCGTGCTCGAAGCAGTCGAACCGGATGTGTTCGAGCCCGTCGTCGGCACCGACCACGTGCAGCGAGGCGCCGTGATCGTCGAAGGCCACCTCGGCGTGGGGCATGTCGAGACCGGCATAGGTGTCGTCGAGGATCGCGTTGGTCAACGCCCGCGACTCGACGATGAGCCGGACGGCGCCGGCGTCCACCGGGTGACAGTGCTCGACGATCATCGGGATGGGCATCACGTCGTACCGATTGCCCCGTCGGTATGGCGACTCTTCACGATCCATCGGAACCCCCCTCGGACGCGAACGCAAAGTCCGCGGCGAACGAACGATAGCGCCGCTCGACGAACCGGCCCAGCTCCGGATGGGTGAGTGCGAGGAACCGCTCGCCCTGGACCGCACGCAACAAGACCTCGCCCACATCGTGAGGGTCCTGACCAGGCGGCATCTCGTCGTCGACGTCGAACGCGCCGCCGAACCGCTCGGGCCGGTGGCGCGCGGAGGTCACGATCAAGTTGGTGGCGACCGGCCCGGGGCACAACACGGTGACCCCGATCCCCTCGGGTTCGAGCTCGAATCGCAGCGACTCGCCGTAGCCGATGAGCGCGTGCTTGGTGGCTGCGTACAGCCCGAGTGGCATGCCCGGCAGATCGGGACGCATGAGTCCGGCCATGGACGACGTGAACGCGATGTGCGTGTCGCCGCCCGCGGCGCGCAGCGTGGGAAGGAACGCATCGACGGAACGGACCACCGTCATGAGGTTGAGCTCGAGCGCCCATTGCCACTGCGCCTCGGTCGTCTGGGTGAGCGGGGCCGAGAGCACCACGCCGACGTTGTTCGACACGAAGTCGACCGACCCGAACGCGTCGACCGCGCGACGGCAGAGCTCGGCGAGCGACTCGCGGTCGGTCGCGTCGACCTTCACCCCGATAGCTGCGCCACCCGCGGCAGTCAGCGCATCGGCCACCTGCGCGGCGCCGTCGGCGTCGATGTCGGCCACCACCACCTTCATCGCAGCGCGTGCGCACGCCTCGGCTATGCCCGTGCCGATGCCGCCGCTTCCCGCGCCGATCACCACCGCAGTGCGTCCTGCGAACTGTTTCATGGTCCCCCTCCCCGTTCGGTGCTCAGCTGAGCCGAACGGGCATCGATTTCAGTGCGTTGTTGAGGTTGCTCCGCGTGCGCCTGATCTCGCCAGTGAGCTCGATGCGCGAGAACGTGTGCAGCAGCTCTTCGAAGAACGCTCGGGCCTCGAGTCGTGCGAGATGCACGCCCAGGCAGAAGTGCTCCGCGATGCCGAACGACAGATGCGGGTTCGGATTGCGCGTGATGTCGAAGCGTTGCGGATCGACGAACACGTCCTCGTCGCGATTGGCCGACGTGTAGTACATCGCGACCTTGTCGCCGGCGCGGATCGTGGTGCCGTTGATGGTGGTGTCGGCGGTGGCCGTGCGGCGGAAGTAGTGCAGCGGGTTCTCGACCCGCAGCATCTCTTCGACTGCGCCGGGGATGAGGTTGCGGTCGGCCCGCATGGCCGCAAGCTGATCAGGATGCTCGAGCAGCAACAAGAGACCGGAGGACAACAGGGTTCGGGTGGTGTCGTTGCCCGCCGTGACGAGCTGCACGAAGAACTTGCCGAAGTCGAGGTCGTCCATGAACCGTCCGCCGAACTCGGTCTCGAGCAGGACGGTCGTGAGGTCTTCGCTGGGCGCAACACCGCTCGCTGCTTCGCGGCGGCGCCGCTGGGCCAGTGCGATGGCGTACCCGGCCATCTCGCGCGACGCCGAGGATCCCCCATCGCCGTAGCCCGGTCCGTCGGGGTTGATGTCGGGATCAGTACCGCTCGTGATCATCTGCGCGAGATGATGGATGTGCGACCAGTCCTCGCGCGGGAGTCCCATGAGCACGCCGACCACCTGTGACGGCAACGTGCTCGTGAGCTTGACATAGTCGAGCTCACCTTCGATCTTGGCATCGGCCATGATGCCGCGACACACGTCGCGGATCTGTGGCTCGAGGCCGGCGATCACCTTGGCCTTGAAGTGCGGGGCCAGGGGGCGGCGATAGTCGAGGTGGCGCGGAGGGTCCATGGCCAGCAGTTGGCCGCGCATCATCTCGAGCATCGGATCGGGCAACGTCTCGAGCACCACGCCACCGGTCTCGGCGGAGAACAAGACCGGGTTCTTGGCGACGTGCACGCAATCGGCGTGCTTCAACACTGCCCAGTAGCCCGCCTGGCGAGGGATGTCCTGCCAGTACACCGGCTGCAAGCGCCGCATCTCGGCGAACCATTCATGCGGCGGCCCGTGGACGTAGGTGTCGGGGTCGTACAGGTCGACCGTGGCGGTCATGGCGCAACCTCCTGCGTTGCATCGTCGACGACCGAGATCGTGGTCCACGCGCCGACGTGCAGCGCGGCGCCCGGCGGTAGGGCGTAGGCGCGTCCCGGGATGAGGATCTCGGTCGCGTCATCGATGCGCGAACCGTTGGTGGAACCCTGGTCGGTCACCGTCCACGAACCCGTCGCGTCGAGCGCCAAAAGGGCGTGCTTGTGCGACACCGCCGGGTCCTGGGTCAGCGCCTGCCCGTCGATGTCAGGGAAGATCCCACGGCTCTCGCTGCGCCGGCCGATGAGCATTTCGGGCTTCATGACCGGGACGTTGACGGTGCTCGGCGGCGGATCGGGGAACACCAGTTGGCCGCCGTCGACGTATCGATCGAAGTAGTCGCGGTCGGCGCTGACGACGAGCGAGAGCCCCGCAGGTGCCGCCCCGGTCGTCGGTGCAGTGGCAGGTGTTGCCGCAGACCTCCGAGCGACGTCGGTGTCGGTCAGATCGGCTCCACACGCCTCGCAGAACAAGTCGGTGACCTCGCAGGGCGCCTGACAGACCGGACACGTGCCGGTGTTCGTGACCACGGCGGGCGTGTTCG
>JBKJKR010000532.1:0-5257 GCA_046597135.1 Acidimicrobiales bacterium
CTTTCGCGCGACGCCATGGCGGCGTACCGGCACCTCGTGTACGACGACGATCGATTCGTCGAGTTCTTCCGAGCCATCACGCCCATCGGCGAGATCTCACGACTGAACATCGGCTCACGTCCGGCGTCGCGCACCACGTCGAGCCGCATCGAGGACCTTCGCGCGATTCCCTGGGTCTTCGGCTGGGCGCAATGCCGCTTGTCGTTGCCGGCGTGGTTCGGTGTGGGTACCGCGTTCGATGCGTTCGCGGCCGCCCACGTCGACGGCTCGGCGCTGTTGGTCGAGATGCACGAGCGCTGGCCGTTCTTCCGGTCGATCATCGCGAACATGGGCATGGTGCTCGCGAAGACCGACATCGGCATCGGGCGGCGGTACGCGACCCTCGTCGAGGACCGCGGACTGCGCGAGCGGACCATGGGGGTGATCGAGGCCGAGCACGAGCGCGTGCTGCGGTGGCACGCCGCCATCACCGGCTCGGCCGACCTGCTGGCCGACAACCCCGCGCTCGCCCGCAGCGTGGCGAACCGGTTCCCCTATCTCGACCCGTTGCACGTGCTCCAGGTCGAGATGCTCAGGCGCTACCGGGCCGGCGACTCCGACCGGCTGGTCACCCGGGCCCTCGAACTGTCGATCAACGCAATCGCGACCGGCTTGCGCAACAGCGGCTGACGCGCTGGTTTCGGTCGTGCACGGGGCGCCGGCCGATCAGACGACGGTGGCGGCCGGCGCGGCGAACTGGGAGTTGTACAGCGTGAAGTACGCGCCGCCCTTGGCGAGCAGATCGGCGTGGTTGCCCTGCTCGACGATGCTGCCCGCGTCCATCACGAGGATGGTGTCCGCGTCACGGATGGTCGACAAGCGATGGGCGATGACGAAGCTCGTGCGCTGCGAGCGCAGCGCGGCCATCGCGCGTTGGATGAGCACCTCGGTGCGCGTGTCGACCGAGCTCGTCGCTTCGTCGAGGATGAGAATGGTGGGATCGGCGAGGAACGCACGGGCGATGGTGATGAGCTGACGCTCGCCCGCGCTCACGTTGCTTCCTTCGTCGTCGATGACGGTGTCGTAGCCATTGGGCAATGACCGGACGAAACGATCGACGTAGGTGGCTCGTGCCGCTTCGATGATGTCGGTGTCGCTCGCCGTCAGATTGCCATAGGCGATGTTCTCGCGGATGGTGCCGCCGAACAGCCATGCGTCCTGCAGCACCATGCCCATGTGGCTGCGCAGCTCGCGGCGCGGCATCGAGGCGATGTCGCGGCCGTCGAGTCGGATCTTGCCGGAGTCGAGCTCGTAGAAGCGCATGAGCAGGTTGACGAGTGTGGTCTTGCCCGCGCCGGTGGGCCCGACGATGGCCACCGTGCGACCCGGCTCGGCCACGAGGTCGAGGTCGTGGATGAGCGGCTTGTCGGCCTGGTACGAGAACGACACCTTGTCGAACTCGACCCGACCGCGTGTGGGCTGCGACACGTGCGCCACATCGACCTCGGCGACCTCCTCAGGCGCGTCGAGGAGTTCGAATACCCGCTCTGCGGACGCGATGCCCGACTGCAGGATGTTGGCCATCGAAGCGAGCTGGGTCAGCGGCATGCTGAACTGACGCGAGTATTGGATGAACGCCTGCACGTCGCCGAGGCTCATGGCGCCCGACGACACGCGCAGCCCGCCGATCACGGCGATCGCGACGTAGTTGAGGTTGCCGAGGAACATCATGGCCGGCTGGATCGTGCCGCTGATGAACTGCGCGCCGAAGCTCGCGGTGTAGAGCTGCTCGTTCTCGGTGTCGAAGGTGTGCTCCACGTCGCTCTGGCGACCGAACGCCTTGACCAGCGCGTGGCCGGTGAACACCTCCTCGACGTGCGCGTTGAGCTTGCCCGTGTGACTCCATTGCGCGACGAACCGCTTGCGGGAGCGGGATGTGATGAACCGTACGGTCAACAGCGAAAGTGGGATCGTCACCAGCGCGACGAGCGCCAAGAGCCAGGAGATCACGAACATCATGACCAGCACACCGACGAGGGTCAGGATCGAGGTGAGCAGCATGCTCAGCGTCTGTTGCAGGCTCTGCGCCACGTTGTCGATGTCATTGGTGACTCGACTCAGCAGATCGCCGCGTGACTGCCGATCGACGTAGCGCAGCGGCAGACGGTTGAGCTTGTCCTCGACGTCGGCGCGCAAGCGGAACATGGTGCGCTGCACCACCCCGGCGAGGAGGTATGACTGCAGCCACTGCAACGCCGCGGAGCCGATGTAGAGCCCGGCAGCGACCAACAGCACGCGGTGCAGGGTCCCGAAGTCGATGCCCGCGGCACCGTTCTTGCCCCGCAACCCGTCGAACACGATGTTGGTGGCGCGGCCGAGGATCTTCGGGCCGACCACCGACATCGACACGCTGACGATCGCGAGGATGACGACCGTGATCGCGCCGGTGCGCTCGGGGCGAAGGCGCCCGATCAGCCGCCGGGTCGATGCCCCGAAGTTCTCGGAGCGTTCGACGGGCATGCCGGCCATGGCCATGCGTCCGGCCGGGCCGGGGGGTGCAATGGCGCGGGTCTGCGCGACCGCGTCGCGGGGCGGCGGTGAGTCGCTCATGCTGCTGCTTCCGCGTCGGTGTGCTGGGACGCCACGATCTCGGCGTAGGTGGGACAGGTCACGAGAAGGTCCTCGTGCTTCCCCAGACCGACCGGTTGCCCGTCCTCGAGCACCAGGATCTGATCGGCCCTCGCGATCGTCGACACCCGCTGGGCGACGATCAGCACGGTGGCGTCCGCGGTGTGCGGTGCCAGCGCGGCACGCAACCTCGCATCGGTCGTGAGGTCGAGTGCCGAGAACGAGTCGACGAAGAGGTAGATCTCGGGTTTGTGGACCAGCGCACGGGCGATGGCAAGTCGCTGGCGTTGACCACCCGACACGTTGGTGCCGCCTTGGTTGATGCGCGTGTCGAGGCCATCGGGCATGGCGCGGACGAAGTCGGCGGCCTGCGCGATCTCGAGCGCTTCCCACAGGTCCGCGTCGGTGGCCGCCGGGTCACCGAAGCGCAGGTTGGTGGCCACGGTGCCCGAGAACAGATAGGGCCGCTGTGGGACGAGGCCGATGCGCTTCCACAGCACCTCGGGCGCGAGGTCGCGCACATCGACGCCGTCGACGATCACCGAACCCGAGGTGGCGTCGAACAAGCGGGGCACCAGGTGCAGCAGCGTGGTCTTGCCGGAACCGGTGCTCCCGATGATGGCCGTCATCTGGCCGGGCTTCGCCACGAGCGACACGCCGGTCACGACGGGTGACTCGGCACCGGGGTAGTGAAAGCCCACGTTGCGCAGTTCGAGCATGCCCCGCACCGACACCTCGGCGACGGGCCGGGCCGCCGGTACGACGGACGTCTCGGTGTCGAGCACCTCGTTTATGCGATCGGCACAGACCGAGGCACGCGGGATCATGATGACGACGAACGTGGCCATCATCACCGACGTGAGGATCTGCACGAGGTAGCTGAGGAACGCGACGAGCGCTCCGATCTGCATCTCGCCTGAACCGATGCGGTCCGCGCCGAGCCACACGGCACCCACCATCGAGGTGTTGAGCACCACCATCACGGTGGGGAACATGCATGCCATGAGTCGGCCGGCGCGAAGCGAGGTCGCAGTGAGGTCGGCGTTCGCCTTGCCGAAGCGCACGACCTCGTCGGGTTCGCGCACGAAGGCCCGCACGACGCGGATGCCGATGATCTGCTCGCGGAGGATGCGGTTGACCGAGTCGATGCGCTCTTGCATCTGGCGGAACTGCGGCACCATGCGCGTGACGACCAGGCTGACCGCGATGACGAGCACCGGCACACTCACGAGCAGCATCGCCGAGAGGCTGACGTCTTCGCGCAGGGCCATGATGACGCCGCCGACCATGGTGAGCGGCGCGGCGACGAGCATCGTGCAGCCCATGACCACGAGCATCTGGACCTGTTGCACGTCGTTGGTGATGCGCGTGATCAGCGAGGGTGGGCCGAAGTGGTTCACTTCGCGAGCCGAGTAGCCGGTCACCTGATGGAACAGGTTGTGGCGCACGTCGCGTCCGAACGCCATGGCGGTTCGCGCCCCGAAGTACACCGCACCGATCGCGAACACGATCTGGACGAACGTGACGCCGAGCATGAGCGCGCCGGTGCGCCAGATGTAGTCGTGGTCGTTCCGCGCGATTCCTTTGTCGATGATGCTCGCGTTGAGGCTCGGTAGGTACAGCGTGGCGATGGTCTGCACGAGTTGCAGCACCACCACTGCGGCGAGTGCGCCGCGGTAGCGGGCCAAGTGGGTGCGGAGGAGACGGATCAGCACGATGGTTCTCCGGGGCGGCACGGGCCGGCCGAATGGGTCGCCGTCGTTGCGTCGGCGATGGGTGAACAGAAGAGGCGCTCGAGCAGCTCGAGGGCGGCGGTCGCCTGCGCCACCTGTTCGGCGCCGAGTGGTCCGAGCCGCTCGACGAGTGCTGCGGCGACGATCGCGTCGATCGGCTCGGAATCGGGCTCGGCGAGCGCGGCGCGGTTGCGGTGTTCGGGCTTCGGTGCCACGAGGGTGCGCCGCCGGTCGTCGGGGTCGATCGTCGTGGTCAGCATGTCGAGGTCGCGCAGGCGCGCGACCGATGAGGACACGTGGCTCTGGGGGAAGCCGGTGCGCTCGACGATCTGGCCGATGGTGGTGTCGGGATGTTCGAACACGTCGACGAGCACGATGCGGACGCTGATGGGGAGGTCGCGGAACTCGGAAGGGGGCAAGGCCCGGACGCCCAGCTTCATGAGGCGTCGGCCGAGACGGAAGAGCTCCGGGCCATTCATATCAAGAAAGATATATCAACGCTGATGGATCCCCGCTGTGCTGCGTGGCATGTGGCGGGCCGACCAGGGCCTGGCGGATGGTCAGCGGGTGCGGCTGAACCGGGCGACGGCGATCGCGCCGAACACCAGCATGATCGCCACCGACCAGATCAGGCTGAGCACCACCCAATAGCCGGTGGAGTGGCCGATGCCCACGACGTCGGTGCCGCCCTGCATCAGGCAACGCACGGCATTGATGATCACGCTCACCGGCTGGTTCGCCGCGAACGGCTGCATCCATCCGGGCATGCTCTGAATGGGCACGTTCGCGCTGGAGATGAACGAGAAGGGGATCACGAGCATGGACATGCCTTGCGCGGCCTGCGCGTTCCCCGACACCAGTCCGATCGTGATGAAGATCCAGGTGAACGCGTAGCCGGCGAACAGCATGAGGGCGAA
>JBKJKR010000006.1:0-5605 GCA_046597135.1 Acidimicrobiales bacterium
GTCGACGCTCCGGCGTGCTTGCGTGATCGTCCATCGTTCCCCCGCCCCACCGACGATTCCGGTGATCGAATTGAATGATAGAGATGAAGAGCGGCCACGTTGACGAAGTCAGGGGAACCCATGGGTGAGCTGTCGGAGAAGGTCGCGATCATCACCGGATCGGCGTCAGGGGTCGGCGCGGCAACTGCATCGCTCATGGCCGCACGGGGCGCAGCCGTGGTGGTGGCCGACATCGACGAGCGTGGAGCGCAGGAGACGGTCGACACGATCGAAGCAGCCGGAGGTCGAGCGGTGGCCTGCGCGGTCGATGTGTGCGACGAGGATGCAGTGCGGGCGATGATCGACGTTGCGCTCGAAACGTTCGGGCGGCTCGACATCCTGCACAACAACGCGGCGGCGCTCGGTGACGACGTGCTCGGGCGCGATCTCGACCTCGTGACGATGACGGTCGAGCTCTGGGATCGAACGATGGCGGTGTCGTTGCGCGGCGTGATGCTCGGCTGCAAGTACGCGTTGCCCCCGATGCTCGCCCAAGGTCACGGCGTGATACTCAACACCACGTCGGTGGCCGGCCAGACCGGCGACGTGAAACGTGCCGCTTACGGGTCGGCGAAGGCGGGTGTCGAAACGCTGACCAAGTACGTCGCGACCATGTACGGAAAGCAGGGAATCCGCTGCAACGCGATCGCCCCTGGGCTGATCATGAGTCCGCCGGCCATCGCGAACCTCACGCCCGAGATGCTCGACGCGACGTTGCGGAACCGGCTGCTGCATCGGGCGGGTACACCGGCTGACGTCGCGGCGATGGCCGCGTTTCTGGCCAGTGACGATGCGGGCTTCATCACCGGGCAGACGTTCAACGTCGACGGCGGCGTCCTCGCGCATCATCCCGCGTACTCGCAGAACGTGGTGATCGGATGAACGCCGACACGGCGAAGGTCGACGCGCTGGTTGACGAGCTGCTGCGCACGCATGACCCGGCGACGACGCCGCCCGCCCAGTTCTGGGGCGCACAGTTCGATCTGGGGCTCGCATGGGTGCAGTTCCCGCTGGGCCTCGGTGGCCTTGGCCTCGCTCCTGCGTTGCAGGAGGTGGTCGCGGAACGTCTCGACGCGGTGAGCGCGCCGAGCAACGACCTGATCAACTTCGTCGGTCTTGGTACTGCCGGTCCCGCAATCGTCGGCTTCGGTTCCGACGAGCAGAAGCGTCGCTATCTGCGTCCGCTGTTCACGTGCGAGGAGGTCTGGTGCCAGCTCTTCAGCGAGCCGAGTGCCGGTTCGGACCTCGGCAACCTTGGCACCAGCGCCATCCGCGACGGCGACGAATGGGTGATCAATGGCCACAAGGTGTGGACGACGCTTGCGCATGTGTCCACCTATGGCATCTGCGTCGCGCGAACGCACCCCGAGCTACCGAAGCACCGCGGCCTGACGTTCTTCCTCGTCGATATGCGGACGCCGGGTGTCGAGGTGCGGCCGCTGCGCCAGATCAGCGGTGAGGCCGAGTTCAACGAGGTGCTGTTCACCGACGCACGCATACCGGACGCGATGCGCGTCGGCGAGCCAGGGGAGGGGTGGCGCGTCACCATCGGCGCGCTGATGCACGAACGCAGCCACAACGCCGATCTCGCCAAGCGGCCCCGGGGCATGGGGCCCGTGGCACACGCGGTGCGTCTCTGGCAGGAGATGGGCGTTTCCGACCCGGCTCGGCGCGATGCCTTGATGCGCATCTGGATCGAGGCCGAGGTGATTCGGCTCACGTCGATCCGGGCCGAGCAACTCCGCAAGAGCGGCACGCCCGGTCCCGAGGGCTCGACCGGAAAGCTGGCCACGGGGATCCTGCCCCAGCGCGTCTTCGAGTTCTGCATGAGTCTGCTCGGGCCGGCGGGCATGTTGATCTCCGACTACGAGATGCGTCAGCCGGACCGCATGTTCGAAGGAAACATGGGTGACGGCACCGAGCACGTCGAGGTCGTCAAGGCCTTCTTGAACAGCAGGTCGGCCACCATCGGTGGCGGCACCACCGAGATCCAGAAGAACACGATCGCCGAGCGCGTCCTGAGACTGCCCAAGGAGCCACGAACCGATCGTGACGTGCCGTGGTCCTCCACGGCCGAGGTGCGGCGATGATCGGAACCGGCGCAGTGGGAGCCCGCTCGCGATGACGTTGTCCTACCTTCCCGCCGAGGCGGACGGTGTGCCGATGCGCGAGTCGACCGTCGGGGACCTCTTGCGCGTCGCAGCAACGAGCGCACCCGCACACACCGCACTCGTCTTCGCCACGGTGCAGGACGGGATCGTCGAGACGTGGACCTATGCCGAGTTCTACGCCGAGGCGCGCGCCGCCGCTTTCGCCCTTCGAGCGCGCTTCGAGCCCGGTGAACGCGTTGCGATCTGGGCATCGAATCGACCGGAATGGTTGTTCGTGCAGTTCGGTGCAGCCCTCGCCGGGATCGTGCTCGTCACGGTGAACCCCGCCTTCCGATCCTTCGAGGCGCGCCCGGTGCTCCAACGCGCCCGCCTAGCGGGGATGGTCGTCGCGCGTGAATCGCGTGGGAACCCGTTGCGTCAGATGGTCGACGAGCTCCGGCCCGACCTGCCGGCGCTTCGCGAAGTGATCGACCTCGACGACTGGGCCACCGTTCTCGCTACGGCCCCGGCACCGGTGACACTTCCCGGTGTCGCGCCGGATGACCCGGCACAGATCCAGTTCACGTCCGGCACCACCGGCACACCGAAGGGTGCGGTGCTGACCCATCGCGGCATGTCGAACGTGCCCCGAATCGCCACCGAGCACTTCGAGCTCGGGCCCGCACCGGTGTGGATCAACGCGATGCCGATGTTCCACGTCGGTGGTTGCGGTCTGTCCACGGTCGGTCCGATGGCATCTCTCGGAACGCAAGTGCTGCTCGACCGTTTCGAACCGGCGCTGGTGCTGCGACTGGTCGAGTCGGAACATGCAACCTTCCTCGGCGGGGTGCCCACCATGTTGATCGGGTTGCTCGAGCACCCCGACTTCGCGTCTCGTGACCTGTCGTCGCTCAAGGTGGTGCTCTCGGGCGGGGCTGCCGTGGCGCCCGATCTGGTCGTGCACATCGAGCGAGCGCTCGGCGTGAAGTTCCTCGTCGCGTTCGGCCAGACCGAAGCACACGGCCACATCTGCCAGACCCGGCCCGACGACACGCCGGAGGACAAGGCCGAGACGATCGGGCGACCGTTGCCCTTCATCGAGTTTCGTGTTGCCGACCCCACGACGGGCGCCACGGTCGAGCGGGGGGTCATCGGCGAGTTGTGCGCACGGCACGACGCATTGATGAAGGGATACTTCGACGACCCGGCGGCGACCGCCACAGCGATCGATGCGGATGGCTGGTTGCACACCGGCGATCTCGGCACGATCGACGACCGCGGGTACGTCCGCTTCACCGGCCGGTTGAAGGAGGTCATCGTGCGGGGCGGCGAGAACATCCACCCGCGCGAGATCGAGGACGTGATCTTCATGCACCCGGACGTCGCCGAGGTCGCGGTCGTCGGTGTGCCCGATGAGCGATGGGGTGAACAGGTCGCCGCGTTCGTCCGACTCAACGCTGCGGCCCTCGCCACGGCCGACGATCTGCGCCACCACGTGCGCACGTTGCTCGCGCCGCAGAAGGTGCCGTCGACGTTCACGTTCGTGGACGCACTTCCACTGAATGCGTCAGGCAAGGTCCAGAAGTTCGTGCTGGTCGACGAGTGGACACAGCAACATCCCGGGGAGAGATGAACCATGGCGAGCAGCCGCTTCTGGGAACGTGCACATGAGCAACCGGACCGAGTCGCGCTCATCGACCCACATGGCGTTCAGGTCACTGCCGGTCAACTGTTCGGCGCGGGGAACCGAGCGGTGCGGGCGGCGCGCGTCCGTGGCGTTCGTGCGGGTGACACCGTTGCTGCATTGCTCCCGAACTGCCGCGAGCTGATCGAGCTCTACCTCGCGGCCATGCAGGCCGGTTGGTACCTGACACCCATCAACCACCATCTGACGGCGCCCGAAGTGGCACACATCGTCGCCGACTCGGGCGCGCGCCTGCTCGTCACCCATGAACGCTTCCGCGAACTCGCGGGCGACGCCATCGTCGCGCTCGAGCATGCGCCCCCAGTGCTCACCGTGGGCGATTGCGGGCTCGGGGAGAACTGGAGCGCCGCGCTGGCCGAACAGGACGACCGCCTTCCCGAGGAACGCTCGTCGGGCGGCATCATGTACTACACGTCGGGCACGACCGGTCGTCCCAAAGGCGTCCGTCGACCGTTGCCGGTCTCCAGCCCTGACGAGAACGCCGGCATGTACTCCGAGCTGTTGCGGTTGTGTGGCATCTCGTCGTCGGCCGACGATGTCCACCTGTGCACGTCGCCGCTCTATCACACGGCCGTGCTGGCATTTGCCACTGACGCACTGCACGGCGGGCAGACGGTGGTCGTGATGGACCGATGGGACGCAGCTCATGCGATCGACCTCATCGCACGCCACCGCGTCACGAACACTCACGTGGTCCCGACACAGTTCCACAGGCTGCTCGCACTGCCGGACGCGGTGCGAGAGGCCGCAGACGTGTCCTCGCTGCGCTATGTGCTGCACGGCGCGGCACCGTGCCCGGTCGACGTGAAGCGCCGCATGATCGCATGGTGGGGGCCGGTCATCGTCGAGTACTACGGCACGACTGAAGGCGGCGGCACGGTGGTCACCTCAGCCGAGTGGCTCGAGCGCCCCGGCACGGTGGGCAGACCGTGGCCTGGTGCTGAACTGCGCATCCTCGATGACGCGGGCTCGCCCGTGAGCAGCGGTACGCCGGGACTCGTCTACATCAAACTCGGGTCGGAACCGTTCGAGTATCACGGCGACCCCGATAAGACGGCGGGCAACCGCCTTGGGGACTTCTTCACTGTCGGCGACATCGGCTATCTCGATGACTCGGGCTACCTCTTCCTCTGCGATCGGGTCGCCGATGTGATCATCGCTGGTGGCGTGAACATCTATCCGGCGGAGATCGAAGGCGTGCTGCTGGCTCATCCGGCAGTGGTCGACGTGGCGGTCGTCGGTGCGCTCGATGATGCCCTCGGCGAACGTGTCGTGGCAGTCGTCCAACCGGTGCCCGAGCGGGCCGCCGATCTTTTGCTCGCTCCCGAGTTGCTGGCGCACTGCGCGGGGCGACTCGCCCGGTTCAAGACCCCGACCGAGGTCCGTCTCGTCGAATCGCTGCCCCGCGACCCGAACGGCAAGCTGCCGCGCCGTCATGTGCGCGAACAAGTGCGCGCCGGCACGGTTCCGCGAGCCGTCTAGGCCGGGGGCGTCGTGGCCGGACGTCGATGCTGAACCCCTCGGATGCGGTCACGGTGCGCGAGGTGCGCCAATCTGGGAGGGAAAGGGCGGAACGGGATGAACAGTTCGCGTGCGAGGTTGCACCACGCGTCACGAGCAGAGCTCGTCGCGTCCGCGCTGCGGGACCGAATCGTCGACGGGGTCCTGGCTGACGGTGGCGAGCTCCCGAAGCTCGAGGAGCTCTTGGCCGAGTTCGGGGTGAGCAAGCCCACGTTGCGTGAGGCGTTGCGCATACTCGAGGCCGAAGGCC
>JBKJKR010000014.1:0-6356 GCA_046597135.1 Acidimicrobiales bacterium
CGCAGGCAAGTACGACGTGTTCTGCGAGAACTTCAAGGCCGGCGGCATGGACCGCATGGGCCTTGGCTACAAGGACGTGTCGGCGCGCCATCCGCAGGTGATCTACACGTCGGTTTCCGGGTTCGGGAACTCGGTCAGCACCGCGTACGACGGATGGGCCGCATATGCCGGCGTGGCCGAGGCCATGTCGGGCATCTACGAGTTCGGCCGCCACGAGGGCGACCTGCCGCGCATCAGCCCCGTCGGCGCGCTCGGCGACATCGGCTCAGCGGTGTTCGCCACCATCGGCATCCTCGCCGCGCTCCGCCATCGCGACCAGACCGGCCTCGGCCAGTACGTCGACATCGCCATGTACGACTGCATGGTCGCCATGACCGACATCGTGACCAACACGTACTCCATGGGCGTCACGCCCAAGCACGGCGCCACACCCGGCCTCATCATGACGGCCTTCGAGGCGAGCGACGGCTACTTCATGATCCAGGTCGGGCGCGAGCACCAGTTCCCGGCGTTCGCGAAGGTCATCGGCCACGAGGAGTGGATCGGTGATCCGACGTTCGACCGCTCGAACTGGATGGACATCACCGAGACCACCATCCGCGACGCAGTCGAGGCGTGGGCGGCCGACAAGACCAAGCGCGAGTGCGCGTTCCTCTTCGCGAAAGCCGGCGTGGCCACGGCACCCATCCACGGGCCCGAGGACGTCATCAACGACGAGCACGTCGCAGCCCGCAACATGCTCGTCGAGGTGCCACGCGTCGACGGCTTCGAGCGCCCGGCCCTGGTGCCCGGCAACCCGGTCAAGATGTCACGCGTGCAGGAAGGCCCCGAAGAGCGCATGCCGTGGCTGGGCGAGCACACGACCGACATCCTGCGCGACGATCTCGGGCTGTCCGATGCCGAGATCGCCAAGCTCCGGGCCGACGGCGTCATCGCCTGACCGCGGCGCCCTTCACGACTTCTTCAGCACGCCGGTCCCGTCGACCACGAACCAGACGCCGCCGACGTTCTGACCCAACGTGTCGCCGGCCTTCGAGTCGACCGCGAAGTAGTACAGCGGCCGGCCGTCGATGGTGGCTTGCGTCTTGCCGTCGGCGGTGGTGAACGACCCGAGCTTCGACGCGTCGACACCCGAGCCCGCGGCCGGCACGCCATAGAGCGGCGGCCACGCGTCGAGGCACGCCGCGGTGCAGTTGCTCTTGTTCTTCGCGTCGTTGGTGAACACGTACAAGGTCTCACCCGCGCCATCCACGAGGATCGAACCGAGCGGTGTCGTGCTGACCTTGAGGGTGAGGGCGCTCGACGTCGCGCCGCTCGCGGCCGCGGTGGTGGTCGGGGCGGCGACGGTGGTGGAGACCACCGGGGCGCCGTAGTCGTAGCCGCCGGCCGGAGCACTCGAGCCCGAGCTCACGCTCGAACCCGACGTGGCGTCCGTCGACCCGTCGTCGCCGCACGCGGCGAGCACGAGGGCGACCAGCCCCACGACCGCCACACGCCGTACGACGCGGCCACTGCGCTTGTTCATCCGCACCATGGGGACCCCCTCATTGCTCGTATCGGCATGGGATGCGAGCGTGCATCCACCTGGGTTCACCAGCGGATGTTCCCGATCCGATCGAACCGCGATGGTCCGGCGTACGTAGTCTCCGGACGATGGGTGTGGCCGATACCGACACGGAGTGGCTCACCGCGGCGTACGCGGCCCACGGACGCGAACTCTATCGCTTCGCGTACCGGTCGCTCGGCGACCGAGGTCTCGCCGAGGAAGCGGTGCAGACCGCGTACCTTCGTGCATGGCGAGCCGCCGATCGATTCGACGAGCAGCTCGGATCGCTGCGGACCTGGCTGTTCGCCATCGCCCGCAACGTCATCGTCGACGTCGCCCGGGCCCGCACCGTGCGGCCACCCGTCGCCGCGCACCTCGTGGACGGTTCTGGTGATCACGACCCGCAGCCGACCGACGAGATCGATCGACTGTTGTCGTGCTGGCAGGTCGAGGAGGCGTTGCGCAAGCTTTCGCCGGAGCACCGCGTGGTGCTGGTCGAGACCTACTACAAGGCTCGGCCGTACAACGATGTCGCGGCCGAGCTCGGTGTCCCGGTGGGCACGGTGAAGAGCCGCGTGTTCTACGCGCTGCGGGCGTTGCGATTGACCCTCGAGGAGTTGGGGTGGCAGGAATGAGCGCCGTCTGCCGCGCACATCGTGGGGACCTCGCAGCGCTCGCCCTCGATCGGCTCGACGCCGACGAGCGCACGCGACTGCTGGCCCATGTCGACGGATGCGTCGAGTGCCGGGACGCACTCGACGAGCTGCGCGCCGCGGCCGGCGCGCTCGCCTACGCATGCCTCGATCACCTCGAGGTCAGCGATTCGCCGCCCGCCGATCTCGTCGAACGCATCGCCCGCTCGGCGCGCGTCGAGCACCGGGGCGCGCGGCGCGCGCGTCATCGCCGGGGCGGGCGGCGCGCGCGTCATCGCCGGCTGCTCGTCGCCGGCGTCGGTGTGGCCGCCGCCTTGCTGCTGGGCCTGGGCTTCGTGCGGATGGCCCGCGACGGCGACACCACGCCTGCGCTGCAACCGTTCACCGTGGCCCCCGACGGCGCTTCGGTCGACTTCGGCCTGGTCCGCAACGATCAGGGCACGCGCATCGTGTTGCGCCAGAGCGGGCTCGACCCGAGTCGGGTGTACTGGATGTGGCTGGCCGACGAGAGCGGCCGGCGCTACAACGCCGGCACGTTCCGCGGTGCCGAACGGGCCGAGACCATAACCATGCAGAGCGCGCTGCCCTTGGACGAGACTGTGCGCGTGTGGTGCACCGATTCCGACACCGAAGTCGTCCTCGACAGCTGGGTCAAGCGCTGAACCGGTCAGCGGCGCCCGGCGCGCCGCCCGCCGCTGATCGACTTGCGCGCGCCGCACTCGTTGCTGCCGTGGTGTCGGTGGGGATGCAGTGCATCGGCCCGATCTTCGTTCGCAAGGCCGGGTTCTCGGGGTTGGTCTTCGCGTTCCATCGGATGTGGATCGCGGCACTCGTGTACCTGGCCGTGAGCAAGGCTCGCGACGCGTGGCCGTCGTGGCACGCCCTTCGCGTGTCGGCCCCCGGGGGCATCTGGTTCGCGTTCAACGTGGCCACGTTCTTCGTGGCGGTGCACCACACCACGATCGCCAACGCGACGGTCATCGGCGCACTCCAACCGGTGACGCTGCTGCTGCTGTCGAGCCGGCTCTTCGGCGAACACGTCCGTCGGGCCGACCTCGCGCTCACCGCTGTCGCGATCGCCGGCGTGGCGGTCGTGGTGTTCGCGCGCGGCGCCGACGGGCCGGGTGACCGCTTCGGTGACCTCCTCGCGTTCGCGTCGATGCTCGGGTACGCGGCCTACTACGTGTCGTCGAAGCGGGCGCGAACCACACTCGGCACGCTCGAGTACCAGACGTCGCTCACGTTGGTCGCAGTGGCCGTGCTCGGTGTCGTCGTGCTGGTCTCGCGCCAAGACCTCGGGGCGCCCCGCGCGAGCTCGTGGGGCTGGGCCCTCGCGATGGTTGCGCTGCCAGGCAGCGGTCACCTGCTCACCAACTTCGCCCACGGCCACGTGCGGCTCGGCGTGCTCGGCGTGCTCACGCTGTTCTCGCCGGTGGGCTCGGTCTTCCTCGCGTGGTTGCTGCTCGACGAGGACCTGAACCGGTGGCAGCTGTTCGGCATGGCGGTGGTCATCGCCAGCCTGGCGCTGATCGTCGCGGCGAGCGCCCGCCGGTCCCCGCGCTCCACCATTGCCGCCGCCGATGCCCACCGGCGCCCGACCGAGCCCGTCGCCGACTAGGGTCGAACCCGTGTTCGCCCTCGACACGGAAGCACCCGACCCCCCGACCACCGGCCTGAACGACCGCCAACGCGCGGCCGTCGAGCACGCCGGCGGACCGTTGCTCATCGTCGCCGGTGCCGGCACGGGCAAGACCAAGACGCTCGCCGCGCGGGTGGGCCATCTGCTCGCGAACGGGGCGAGCCCCGAGCGCATCCTGTTGCTCACGTTCAGCCGCCGCGCCGCGCAGGAGATGCTGGCGCGCGTCGCAGCGGGCGGCAACCGGGCCACGGTCGCACAGGTCTGGGGTGGCACGTTCCACGCCACCGCCAACCGCCTGCTCCGCCGCTTCGGCGGCTCGCTGGGGCTGGGTGCATCGTTCACCGTGCTCGACCAGGCCGACGCGGTCGAGCTGTTCGCGCTCGTGCGGTCCGAGCTCGGCCATGCCACCCGGGGCTCGCGGGTACCGAAGTCCGACACGGTGGCGTCGATCTACAGCCGCGTCGTGAACCGTCAGGCGCCCATGCGCGACGTCGTCCACGAGGCGTACCCGTGGTGCGACGAACATGTCGACGCGCTGCGCGCGATGTTCATCGGCTACACCGAGCGCAAGCGCCGCAACAACGTGCTCGACTACGACGATCTCCTGCTCCACTGGCGCGCGCTGCTCGGCTCGCCCGAGCTCGGCGACCGCGTGCGTTCGTTGTTCGACCACGTGCTCGTCGACGAGTACCAGGACACCAACACGCTGCAGGCGGACATCGTCCGAGCGCTGTGCCCACCCGCGCAGCTCACCGCCGTCGGCGACGACGCCCAAGCCATCTATGGCTTTCGCGCTGCGAGCGCCGACAACATGTGGACGTTCGCCGAACACTTCCCCGGGTCCACGGTGATCACCCTCGAGGACAACTACCGGTCGACCGCGCCGATCCTCGAGGTCGCCAACGCGGTCTTGGCGCAGTCCACCGCCCACCTCCCCAAGGCGCTGCGCGCCGTGCGTCCCGGTGGCGCAACGCCGGTGCTCACGGTGTGCCACGACGAGGCGGCGCAGTCGGCACTGGTGTGCGACACCGTCCTCGAACTGCGCGAACAGGGCATCGACCTCCGACGCCAGGCCGTGCTGTTCCGCACCGGTCATCACAGCGCCGGCCTCGAGCTCGAGCTGACCCGCCGCGACATCCCGTTCATCAAGTACGGCGGGCTCAAGTTCCTCGAAGCAGCCCACCTCAAGGACCTGCTCTCGTTGCTCCGCATCCTCGACAACCCCACCGACGAGCTGGCGTGGCATCGCGTGCTCGGGTTGCTCGAAGGCGTCGGCCCGGCCACCGTCCGTCGGCTCCTCGACGAGATCGGTGCGACGCGCGACGGTGGCGACCCGCTGCACACCTTTCTCACGTGCGCGCTGCGTGTCCCACCGGCGGCCGAGACCGAGCTCGACCTGCTGCGGGACGCCTGGGCGGCCTGCGCCCCCTTCGACGCCGAGGCGGCCCATGCGACCGTGCCCGCCGGCGAGCGCGGGCCGGCGGTCGACATCGAGATCCTGCTGCCGGTGTGTCGGGCCGTGTTCCCCCGCCGGTACGACGACGCTGCGGTGCGGCTCGGCGATCTCGAAGCACTGCGGGTGGCCGCGCAGGCGTATCACAGCCGCAGCCGCTTCCTCGCCGAGCTCACGCTCGACCCGCCCGATCGATCCAGCGACCTGGCCGGCCGGCCGCACCTCGACGACGACTGGCTCACGCTGTCCACCATCCATTCGGCCAAAGGCCTCGAATGGTCAGCGGTGCACGTCATCCACGCCGCCGACGGCAACATCCCGTCCGACATGGCGCTGTCCGACAAGGCCGGCCTCGAGGAGGAGCGCCGGCTGCTGTACGTCGCCCTCACCCGTGCCCGCGACACGTTGTGGGTGTCGATGCCGCAACGGTTCCACGTACGGCGGTTCGGTTCCGACGATCGGCACCTGCTCGCACCGCTGAGCCGCTTCCTCGAGCCCGTGCGCGATCGCTTCGACGAGCGCGCCGGCGCACTCGCGCCCTATGGCGAACCCGCCGGTCGCGAGCGCATCGACCTCACCGTCGAGGTCGATGCGCTGCTGCAATCGCTCTGGGAGTGAGCGACGCCTACGTCACTCGGCCGAGGCCACGCCCACCGGACACGAGAGACCCGTGCCGCCCATGCCGCAATAGCCACCGGGGTTCTTCGCCAGGTACTGCTGGTGGTAGTCCTCGGCGTAGTAGAACGCCGACGCGTCGACGATCTCGGTGGTGATCTCGCCGTAGCGGGCACCCGACAGCACGGCCTGGAACTGGTCGCGCGACGCCTCGGCCGCGGCACGCTGCGCAGCGTCGAACACGTAGATGCCCGAGCGGTACTGCGTGCCGTGATCGCCCCCTTGGCGCATGCCCTGGGTGGGGTCGTGGTTCTCCCAGAACGCCGTGAGCAGCTGGGCGTAGCTCACCTTGGCCGGGTCGAAGACCACGAGGACCACCTCGTTGTGCCCGGTGAGGCCGCTGCACACCTCGCGGTAGCTCGGGTTGGGCGTGATGCCCGCGCTGTAGCC
>JBKJKR010000019.1:0-5335 GCA_046597135.1 Acidimicrobiales bacterium
CCTTCAGCAGCACCGTGGCCCCGCAGACCCGATCGATCGACTCGACCGAGGTGAGCGGGGTGCGCCGGGCCACCGACGCGATGCGGTCGCGCGCCTCGTGGATGTCGGACAAGGTCACGAGCGTCTCGCGGGGTGCCTCCATCGGTCGAGGCTACGTTGCCGCCGGCAGCGGCGAGGTGTCCGTGACCGAAACCGCCGGCGTCTCGAGGCGGCGGAACAACCCGGGCTGGAGCACCGACAGCAACACGAGCACGGCGAGCATGATGATCGCCGCGCCGGCGGTGACGATGCGTTGCCCGATGCTGTCGGACAGCCGGCCTTGGACGACGGCGCCGATTGGGTACAACAACCCGAGCAGCACGTTGAGCACGCTCATGACCCGGCCCCGGATCTCGGCCGGCGCGCGAATCTGCGCGCTGCTCGTGAAGCTGGACAACGCCCCGATGTACAGCGCGCCGATCACGAAGATGCACGCCGCTGCGGTGAGAAGGTTGGGCGCGGCGGCGTACGCCACGAGGGCCACGGGCAGCATCCACAGCACGCCGGCGAGCACCCGACGTGGCGTGTAGCGACGGGCGAGCCCACCGAGTGACACCGCCATGAGCACCGCGCCGACCCCCTGGGCCGTGACGAGCACCGACACCCCGGTGTCGCCTGCGTCGAGCACCTGCAGCGCCATCGGTGACACCAACGCGATGAACGGTGCGGCGAGCAACGAGTTCACGGTCATGTAGATGACGATGGTGCGCATGCCTGGCTCCGCGAAGGCGAACGCGAAGCCCTCGCGGATCGACGCCACGATCGACGGGAACGGGCCCGGGCGCGGGCCGGGCAACGTGAGCGTCGACACCACGAGGACCACGGCCAGGAAGCTGACGGAGTTGATCGCGAACGCGATGCCATAACCCCAACGCTCGCCACCGAGCGCGATCACGAGCCCGGCCAACGAGGGGCCGATGACCCGACCGAGGTTCCACTGGGCCGAGCTGAGACCGATGGCCCCGACCAGATCCTCTTCGGGGACGAGGTCGGGCATCATCGACTGATAGGACGGGAAGCCGAGCGCGCCGGCGCAGCCGGTGCCCAGCACCAAGAACGCGACCACGATCGGCTCGGGCGTGCCGGCGAACGCGAGGGCGCACAACAGCGCGGCGAACACGAGCTGGGCGAGCGTGGTGAGGATGAGCACACGCTTGCGCGCGTACCGATCGGCCATGGCCCCGCCCACCGGCCCGAGCACCGCTCCGGGGAGGAACCCGGCCGCGGCGATCACCCCGGCCCACCCGGCCTTGCCGGTGCTCTTGGTGACGAGTATCCCGACCGCCACGGTCTCCATCCAGGTGCCGATGTTGCTGACGAACGCGCCCGACCACACGAGCGCGAACGGCCGGTACCGCAGCGGGGACAGCGATGCCGGAAGGCGCATCAGTCGATCAGGAACACGTGCAGTGGCGTGCTCCCCCGGGCATGCGTGCGCACCGCGCGCGACCACACCGCGAGGGACACGTCCCACGCATCAGGATCGCGTTCGGCAAGCGTGCCCGAGCCGGTGACCACGAGCACGCGGGGTCCTGCGGGCAGCCACGAGAGGTCGTTCAGGCACTCCTCGAAGCTGTCCCAGTTCGGACGGGCATAGGACGGGAAGTCGAGCGTGAAGCCGACCACTTCGAGCAGTTCCCGCTTCCCGATCACCGAATCGAGCACGTCGACGCGGCCGGGGAAGATGTCGAAGATGTCGCCGATCGCGACGTCGACCGGGAGCACGTACAACCCCGGTACCGCGGCAAGGCTCATCGGCCTCCCTCCACTCGCACGAACGTCTCGTAGTGATCAGCGGTGTAGAACCGCTCGTCGGCCGCGCCGGTGACGATGCGCCGCGCACCACGGTCGCGCTCGCCGGGCGTGACCACGGTGTACTCGCGGTAGTACCCCGACGTCTTCTTGGCCAAGATGCCTTCACGGTTCTCGAAGATCACGCCGTCGCGATCGAACGGGTAGGGCCCGCCCTTCGCGATCAGCGCGAGCGTCTGTTGCGCCTCTTTCGGCAGCTGGGTCGCCCGCACGATCGTGAGCCCGTTCGCGTCCTTGGCCGCGCGTTGCGTGGTCGACGGCGCAACCTTCGTGGTGGTGGTGGTCGTCGTGGCCCGCAGACCGAGCGTGGTGGCGCTCGCGGCCCGCTGGGCGACGGAGCTCGTGGTGGTGCCGAAGATCTGCACTTCGGTCGGCACCGACTCGGGGCCACCGTCGGGGGCCGAGGCGAGCAGATAGGCCATCGCCGCCACCGCGACGACGATCAGCGCCAGGCCGAGCGCGATGAAGGGAAGGTACGAGCGCTTCACGGCCGACCACCCTATGGACTCGAGCGCAGAGGCGGCGGGCGAAAACCGCGAGCTTGTTGCGCGCTTCTGCCGCGTGGAGCGGCGCGATCGCGCGACGAGCTACGGTCGGCCGATGGTTCGCACCGGACGTTCGGCACGCACGATCGTCGTCGGCGGGGTGCCCGAGCACTTCAACCTGCCGTGGAAGCTCGCGATCGAACAGGGCGCGTTCGCCGCGGCAGGGCTCGATGTGGTGTGGGTCGACGAGCCTGCCGGCACGGGCGCGATCACCGCGGCCCTGGCCGAGGGCCGTTTCGACATGGCCACGGTGCTCACCGAGGGGATGATCGCCGCCCAGCGCCGCGGGCTCGACGCGCATCTCGAACAGCTCTACGTCGCCTCGCCGTTGCGCTGGGGTGTCCACGTGCCGCCGGCCCGAGCCGAGCGGCCGCTCGGCGACGTATCCCACCTGCGGGTGGCGATCTCGCGGCTCGGCTCGGGCTCGCACCTCATGGCGTACGTGCTCGCCGCCCGCGACGGGTTCACGATCGACCCGGCAGATTTCGTCGTGGTCGGCACGCTCGCCGGCGGGGTCGACGCGCTCGCGAGCGGTCGGGCCGACGTCTTCCTCTGGGAGACCTTCATGACCAAACCGTGGGTCGATGACGGTCAGGTCGCGCGCATCGGCGAGATCCCCACCCCATGGCCCGCGTTCGTGGTCGCACGACGCAACGGGTTCGGCCGCGACCGTGCCCGCCGCGTGCTGCGGGTCGTCGACGAGACGGTCACCGCGTTCACCACCCGGCCGGATGCCGCCGCACTGGTTTCCGAGCGCATCGGCATCCCGCTCGATGACGCGCAGGCGTGGCTCGACCGCACGCAGTTCGCGCACGGTCAGCGCCTCGATGCGGCGACGATCGAGGCGATCCTCGAACGGTTACGCGCCACCGGCGCGGTGTGACTCCCCGGTCGACGCGTGCGACGCCCGCCATGTCTGGCGGTGCGGTGGGCCTTCGTCCCAGATGGCGGCGTCGACCCGCTCGATCTCGAGGGCGAAGAGCACGGTCTCGAGATGGATGTCGACGACGTTGAGCTCCTGCAACTCGCGCAACCACTCGCCGCTCGTGTCGTCGATCACCTCGTGCGCCCGGCCGCGCACCGCGAACTCGGTGTCGTTGTCGCCCACCGTGGCGTGCAGCATGTAGCGCGGCTCGGCGCGCAGGTCGCGGGCCTTCGGCGAGTCGACCGCGATGCTCACGAGGAGCCTTCCGTCGGCGACGAACGGCACGACCGGATGAACACGCGGCGCACCGTGGGGGCTCACGGTGGCGAGGAACGCATACCCCTGTTCCTCGCGCAACAGCTCCCAGCCGTAGGCCGCGAGCTCCGGTTCCGCGGCGGCGAACTGCGCCCACGTTGCCATCGGATGACCCCCCGGTCGGCTTGCCCGCCACCATCGTTGCACGCGCCGGTCTACCATCCCGGCACGGTCGACGGAAGAGGGCAGCCGGTGCAGGACGACGGATGGCAGGTCGACCAACAAGGCCGCGTCCGTTGGTTGCTCATCGATCGGATCGCACGAAAGAACGCCATGACCTCGGCCATGGGCACGCGGCTCGGCGAGCTGCTCGACGACGCCCAGCACGATGCCGGCACGCGGGTGGTCGTCATCTCAGGGGTCGGCGATGCGTTCAGCGCGGGCCTCGACCGCGAGGAGATCGCGTCGGGTCTGGCGAACAAGAGCTCGTTCCCGGTCGAGGCGTTCTACGCGTTCACCAAGCCCACCATCGCGTGCGTCAACGGCCTCGCCTACGGCGGTGGCGCAACGCTCGCCGTAGCGTGCGACATGCGAGTGGTCGCGGAATCCGGTTCCTTCACGTTCGGCCTGGCCAAGCTCGGCCTGACCCCCGAGTGGGGATCGTCCTACTTCCTGTGGCGCCAGATCGGTTGGAGCCGCACGCTCGACCTGTTCCTCACCGGTCGCCCGGTCGATGCCGCCGAAGCGTCGCGGCTCGGCCTCGCCGATCGTGTCGCACCCGACGCCGACGTGCGCGCCGAGACCCAACGCCTCGCCGAACAGTTGGCGTCGCTCCCTGCGGGGGCTGCCGAGGCCACCAAAGCCGTGCTCCGCCGAGGACTCGACGTGGAGTTCGCCGAGGCCCGCGACGTCGAGCGGGCGGGTCTGGCCGAGCGGGTCCGCGCGATGCGGGCCCGGGCGCGTTCGTCAGGGGAAGTAGCGGTCGATGGTGGCCCGCGCGGCGAGCAGCATGAACCCTGAGGTGTCACCGTCCACCGCGGTCTCGCGGAAGAAGAGCCCGACACCGATCGGCAGCATGACGTAGGTCCCGTCGAGCTCGAAGGGTTGTGCGAGCACCTCGGTGATGCGGCGGGCCACGGCGCGAACCTGTGCCTCGTCGGCTTCGGCGCAGCAGATCGCGAACTCGCCGGTGCCGGTGCGCGCGACGTGGTCGCGCGACCGTGTGGCGTCGCGCACCCGTCGTGCGGCCTCGATGACCACGCCGTCGTCGGCCATCGCCGGCAGCTCGGCGACCACAATGGCCACCGCCTGCTCGGCGTCGATCGCCCTGGTCAGCGCGGCGTCGACGCGGCGAGCGAACGCGGAGCCGTGCAGGAGGCCGGTCAGGAGGTCCTGCTCGGTCAGGTCGACCATCGGTGAGAAGCCCACGGCGTCCTATCGGCGCCCCGTTCGCGTGCCTTGAGCGTCGGAGGTCGACGGGCCTACCGGTGTCCTACACCGGGGCCGTGGCCACCCGCTCGATGACCTGCACGTCGAACCAGATCGGCAACAGGTACTTGACGTAGAACGCATGCACGACGACCCCGCCGGTGCGCAGGTCGTCGTAGTACTTGATGCGCATGCGGTCGTCGTTCGCCATGACCGCCTCGCAGCGGGTGAGCACGTCGTCGACGTCCTGGCGTGAATCGCAGAGCAGACCGAGGTGGTCATAGCCCGGAGCGCTGAGCGGTCGGTTGGATTCTGCCAGGAGGATGAACTG
>JBKJKR010000046.1:0-3561 GCA_046597135.1 Acidimicrobiales bacterium
GGGTCTTCGAACTGTTGGAAGTACGACACGCCCGAGACGATCTCGAACCAGTTCGCGCAATAGGTGAGCGTGGCCACGATGGAGCCGGTCCAGCGCGGGATGAGCGACGAATCGGCGAACAGTGCGAGGTAGAGCGTGAGCCCGCCCGTGCACAACAAGAGCGCGGGGAGCAACCGGCGCACGCGGCGACCGGCGTAGGCCATGAGGTCGAGGCGGCCGGTCTTGTCCCATTCGTTCAGGGCGATCGACGTGATGAGGTAGCTCGACAGCACGAAGAACAGATCGATCGCGAGGATGCCGCCCGGCAGGAAGTCGGGCCGCGCGTGGTAGATGATGGGCCCGACGACGACCCAGAACCCCCGCATGCCGTCGAGGCCGGGGATGTAGGCGAACCGTGGTCGGGTCGGCGCGTTGGTCGGGTCGGCGGAGTCGGTCATGGGGATCCCGTGGGGCACCGCAGACTAGTTGGGACGCGCTGCAACGGCCGACCGGGCCGGCGAGTGGTGCTCAGCGGACGGCCGAGCGCAGGACGTCGCCGACCAGCCACGGCACGACCTCGTCGAGGCCGGCGGCCGACAAGTGCACGCCGTCGTCGCGCAGACGTTCCTCGCGGTCGGCGCCCACCGGTCCGAGCCATGCCGGGAAGTCGACCATGGACACCTGGGCCAGATCGGCCACGGCTGCGCTGACGATCTCGTTCAACCGGTCGATGCGCACGGGGTCGTTCTGGGGCACGACCGGGCGGTTGAGGTGCGGGCCGAGCAACCACAGCACGCGGGCGCCCTTTGCCGCGAGCGCCTCGGTGGCGAGGCGGTATTCGGCAGCGGCCAACGCGTCGTAGTTCGGCTGCCCGATGTGCTGCCACTCGTTCGAGCCGGACAGGCGCCGGTCGGTGACGTCCCACGGGGTCACGAGGCCGAGCACGACGTCGGGCACGAACTGCGCGACCACCGTGGGGTAGGACAAGGTGCCGTCGAGGATGGCCGCTTCGGTCGCCGGTTCGGCCCACGTGTTGCACTCACCGTCGATGCGATCGGTGCCGCCCTCGGCGTTGCGGGCCGCGCCGCCCCGCACGATCGGACAACCGAGGTGCGTGTGCGAGTAGACGACGAGCTCGGTCGGATGCGCCGCGGCGTATCGCTCGAGCACGACGCCGATCTCGAGCATCAACGAGTCGCCGATCACGAGCACGCGCAACGGTCGCGGGGCCGCGGTGGTGGTCGTGCTCGTGGGCACGGGCACACCGGGCTGCGACACGGTGGGGGGCGTGCCTGTGGGTTGCGACCCGGCCGAGGACGGCGACGATGCCGTGGCCAACGGGCCGGTGGCGAGTGCGTCGGCCACCGGGATGGGCAGCGGCCGCACGGTGTCGTCGACGTGGCGCACGTTCGCGACGATCAACGCCGACGCGGTCAACGCCAGCAGCGCCGCACCCGCGCTCGCGAGCTGCATCGACGTCGCCGGCTTCGCGGTGAGCGGCCAGCGGCGCTGCAGCACCGGGCGTTCGAAGGCCACGTAGGCGGCGGCGGACACGGCGAAGGTGAGTGCGAGCGCCAGCACCGACCACCACGGGCTCGCCGCGAGACGGCGTGGCGTGATCACCAGCAGGAAGATCGGCCAGTGGTACAGGTACACGCCGTAGGTCACGCGTCCGAGTGCGCGCGCGGCCGGCGCGTCGAGCACGCGGTGCAGCGGACCCCGCGATGGCTGCGTCGCGCCCAGCACGATGAGCGATGCCGCGAGCGCGAGCACCAGGAACCCGCCGCGTTCGAAGATCCACGCCGTGGTCTGGCTCTGGTCGAACACGGCGTAGATCACGTAGGCCGTGCCCGCGTACGCGCCACCGATGCACGCACGCCGGCCCCACGCGGTGCGCACCGGGCCCCACAGGTTCACGCCGACCGCGAGTGCGATGCCCACGAGCAGTCCCTGCGCGCGAGTGTCGGTGCCGTAGTACACCCGCGACGGATCGCCGCCGTTGTACAGGTGCGCCATCCACATCGCCGATGCAACGGCGGCCGCGGCGGCCCCGATGCCGAGGATGTACTTGCCGACGCGGGGCCGCCGTCGCAGCGCCAAGATCAACACGATCGGCACGACCACGTAGAACTGTTCCTCGATGGCCAACGACCACGTGTGGTACACGGGCGACGGATCCGAGAACTGTTCGAAGTACGAGACCTTCGCGAAGATCTCGTGCCAGTTCGCGACGTAGGCGAGCGACGACACGATGCCGCCGGTCCATCGCGGCACCTGCCCGGAACGCGCGGTCACGGCGAGGTAGATGGCGAGTACCGCGCAGCACACGTAGAGCGCGGGCAGCAGGCGCCGCGCTCGCCGGCCCGCGTACGCGAGCACGTCGAAGCGTTCGGTGCGGTCCCACTCGTTGAGCGCGATCGACACGATCAAGTAGCTCGACAGCACGAAGAAGACGTCGATGGTGAGAAAGCCACCGGGCAACGCGTCGGCCCGCGCGTGGAACAGCAACGGACCGAGCACCGACAGGCCGCGCAGGCCATCGAGAGTGGAGACGTGCGCGAACCTGGGGCGCGGCGTCACGTGAGGTTCAGTACCCGCAGCGCGTTCTCGCGGAGGAACTTGGGCCAGACCTCGTCCTTGAACGGCACGCTGCGCAGTTCGGTGAAGATGCGTTCGAGGCTCAAGCCCGACGGGAAGTAGCCCGCGTACATCACCTTGTTCGCGCCGCGCGTGTTCGCGTAGTTGATGATGGCCTTGGGGAAGTGCTTGGGCGCGAACGCCGACGTGGAGTAGTAGAGGCCCGGCCACTTGAGCATGAGCTTGACGAGCAGCTCTTCCCACGGCTCGCCGCCGTGGCGGGTGACGATCTTGAGCTCGGGGAAGTCGTAGCAGACCTCGTCGAGGTGCATCACGTGCTGCGGTTCCATGCGCATGCGCGGGCCGGGCACGCCGGCGTTGATGAACATCGGGATGTCGAGCTCGACGCACTTCGCGTAGAACGGATACATCTGCTTGCCGTTGATCGACACCTGCGGGTTGGTGCCCGACGGGAAGCACGCGGCGGCGATGGCGCCGAGCTCACGGTTGGCGTGCTGCAGCGCGCGAATCTCGTCCATGCCCTTGTTCGGGTCGATGAGGTAGACGCCGTACAGCCGATCGGGATGGGTCTTCACGGCACGGGTGCCGTACTCGTCGCCTTGGTACACCGGCACGAGGCCCTGGGCCACGCCCCACTTGTCCATCTCGTGGATGAGGTAGTCGACGTAGTCGACCGAACCGTCGACCTCGGGCAGATCCTTGAACATGTAGCCGGCCGGGTGCTTGAGGTCGGCGCTGCCCTTGTCGTGGACGTGCGTGAACTCCTTCTGCCACGAGTCGCGGTTGGACGGAACCCCCAGCATGGTGTCGAAGGCACGTGGATCTTCGGGCATCGGCATGGCGGTGAGCATAGACAAACGGTGAAGGAGGCCTGGCCCGGGGCTGTTCGGTCGGGCAGGGCGCCCGCTGAGCAGGCAGAATGGCGGCCCGGTGGCGACGCGCCGCCCGACGAGGGGACCGAACCGATGACCAGCACACCCGACG
>JBKJKR010000051.1:0-6353 GCA_046597135.1 Acidimicrobiales bacterium
CCAACTTCGAGATCCGCCTCGACGACGCGACCCGCCCGCGCCAGGACCCCGCGCTCACCGTCGCGTTCACGCTTCACCCGTTGCCCGGCGAGCCCGCCGACCAACCCGAGACGCGCATCCTCGCCTGGACCACCACGCCGTGGACGCTTCCGTCGAACCTGGCGCTCGCCGTCGGTGCCGACCTCGACTACGTACTGGTCGAGCTCGACGGTGTCCGCTACATCCTCAGCGCGAACGCGCGCGAACGCTACGCCGCACAGTTCGAAGACGCCACGCTCGTCGATTCGTTCACCGGTGCCGCGCTGGTCGGTCGTACCTACACGCCGCTGTTCCCGTACTTCGCCGATCAACCGCATGCGTTCCAGGTGCTTGCCGCCGACTTCGTCGGGGTCGAGGACGGCACCGGCGTGGTCCACATCGCGCCCGGCTTCGGCGAGGACGACCAACGCGTCTCCGACGAGAACCTCATCGAGCTCGTCGTGCCGGTCGACGACGAAGGACGCTTCACCGATGACGTGCCCGAGTGGGCCGGCGAGAACGTCTTCGACGCGAACCCCAAGATCATCCGGCACCTGAAGGAGCTCGGTCGCGTGGTGCGCCACGACACGATCGAGCACAACTACCCGCACTGCTGGCGCACCGACACGCCCATCATCTACCGCGCCATGTCCAGTTGGTACGTCGAGGTCACCGCGTTCCGCGATCGCCTCGTCGAGCTCAACCAGGACATCAACTGGATCCCCGATCACGTGCGCGACGGCGCGTTCGGCAAGTGGCTCGCGAACGCACGCGACTGGTCGATCTCGCGCAACCGCTTCTGGGGCGCGCCCATCCCCGTGTGGCTCAGCGACGACCCCGAGTACCCACGCGTCGACGTGTACGGCTCCATCGCCGAGCTCGAAGCCGACTTCGGCGTCACCGTCACCGATCTGCATCGTCCGTACATCGACGACCTCGTGCGGCCCAACCCCGACGACCCCACGGGCCGCTCGATGATGCGCCGCGTCCCCGAGGTGCTCGATTGCTGGTTCGAGTCGGGCGCCATGCCGTTCGCGCAAGCGCACTACCCGTTCGAGAACAAGGAGTGGGTCGAAAACCACACCGCCGACTTCATCGTCGAATACATCGCGCAGTCGCGCGGCTGGTTCTACACGATGCACGTGTTGTCGGTCGCGCTGTTCGACCGCGCGGCGTTCAAGAACTGCATCTGTCACGGCGTCGTGCTCGACGAGGACGGCCGCAAGTTGTCGAAGCGCCTTCGCAACTACCCCGATCCCGAGGTGGTGTTCGAGACCATCGGCTCCGACTCGCTCCGCTGGTTCCTCATGGCATCGCCCATCCTGCGCGGCGGCGACCTCCGCATCGACCGCGAAGGTTCGGGCATCAGCGACACGGTGCGGTTGGTGATCAACCCCATCTGGAACGCGTACTCCTTCTTCACGCTGTACGCGAACGTCGACGGCTTCCGTGCGACCTATCGCGCGGACTCGCCCCAGCTGCTCGATCGCTACGTGCTGGCCAAGACGCGCGAGCTCGTCGATGCGGTCACCGCGCGCATGGACGCCTACGACCTCGCCGGCGCCTGCACCGACATCACCCTCTATCTCGACGCGCTGAACAACTGGTACATCCGCCGTTCGCGCGATCGCTTCTGGGCACCCGCGGGCGGCGACGACGCCGACAAGCGCAACGCGTACGACACGCTCTACACGGTGCTGCACACGCTCACGCGCCTGTGCGCGCCGCTGCTGCCCTTCGTCACCGAGGAGATCTACCGCGGCCTCACCGACGCCGACTCCATCCACCTGGCCGATTGGCCCGACGCGCACGCGCTGCCCGCCGACCACGAGCTCGTCGCCGCCATGGACCGCGTGCGCGATGTGTGCTCCACCGCGTTGCGCCTTCGCGAGGAGGCCGGCCTGCGCGTGCGGTTGCCATTGGCATCGTTGGTGGTGGCCGGCGCCGACACCGCGTCGCTCGCCGGGCTCACCCACCTCATCGAGGACGAGGTCAACGTCAAACAGGTCGTGTTGTCCGCCGACCTCGCGGCGCACGCCACGTTCATCCTCCGCCCCAACGGCAAGCTGCTCGGCCGCCGGCTCGGCAAGGACATGCAGAACGTGTTCGCCGGCGCGCGCGCGGGCGCGTGGACCTCGAACGATGACGGCACGGTCACGGTGGCCGGCCACACGCTCGCCCCGAGCGAGTTCGAGCTCGCGCTCGAGTCACCCGACGGGGTCACTGCCGCGGCGCTGCGCAGCAACGACGCGGTCGTCACCCTCGACGTGGCCCTCACCCCCGAGCTCGAGGCCGAGGGCCTGGCGCGCGACGTCATCCGGCTCGTGCAACAAGCCCGCAAGGACGAGGACTTCGTGGTCACCGACCGCATCCGCGTGTGGATCGACGCGCCGGCCAAGGTGGCCGACGCGCTCGCGACGCACCGCGAGTCGGTCATGGCCGAGGTGTTGGCGGTGGAGCTCACCGTCGGCCCGCTGCCCGAGGGTCGGCGCGTGCACAGCGGCCGCGTCGAGAACGACACCGCCACCCTGGCCGTCGAGGTGACCGGCGCCGCCTGAGCGTCGCAGCCACCACCTCCCTGAGCGGCCACACCTCGGCCGCATCGAGCGCGTGACTCGGGGCTCAGGTTCCCGAGCGGAGCGTGGCGGAGCCCGCGACTACCGTGCTCAACGATGAAACGGGTGGGCTTGGTCGTGGGGCTGGTCGCGATCGTCGCGTTCGCCTTCGGGCTGCGCGCGGTGCGCAGCGACGACTCTCCGCCGGACGAGGAAGCGGCCACCAAGGTCCTCCTGTGCGCCACCGAGATGGCCGACGTGTGCGCCGATCTCGGCGACGCCACGCTCGAAGTCCGCCTCGAGGATCCGGGGGCCACGCTCGCCCGGCTGCGGACGGGTGGCCGCCTCGATGCCGAGGCGTGGCTCACCCCCCGACCGTGGTCGGAGCTCGCCCAGCTCGACGCGCTGGCCAACGGCCGCGCCGACCCGTTCGACAACGTCTCCGAAACGCTGGCGCGCACGCCGATGGTCATGATCATCCGCAGCGACCGACGCGCCGCACTCGAGAGCGTGTGCGGTGCGGTGATCGACTGGAGCTGCATCGTCCGCCAGGCCGGCTCGCCCTGGGCCGAGCTCGGCGGGTCGAGCACGTGGGGCAACCTGCGCGTCGGGGTCGACCGACCCGAGCGCACCACGAGCGGGCTCATCACACTCGCCCAGATCACCCGCAGCTTCGTGAACCGCGAGACCTTCGACGCCCGCGATCTCGACGCCATCTCGTCGACCCTCGACGCGGTCGCCGCGGCGGTCGTGGCCCCCACCGACCAGCCGGCGCTCGACGCGATGCTCGAGCGGGCCGACTCCTACGACGTCGCGCTGGCGTTGCGGGCGGGCACCCGAGTGGCCATCGCGAGCCCTCGGGCCAGCGGGCAGCTCGAGCTCGTCGAGATCGAACCGCCCACGTCGGCTGATGTGGTGCTCGCCACGGCCGCCGACGCGTCGGTGCCCATCGACAACAACCGGGTGCAGCAGGCGCTCACCACCAACGGCTGGCACTTCCCGGACAAGAGCGTGTCCGGGGTGGCGGACGCGCCGACGCTCGAGCAGCTCGTGGCCCGGTTCCTGAAGGCGTGGGCCGGCCGCTGACCCCGGCGCCGCTCAGCGCCGCCGCTCAGCGCATCGCCGCTCAACGAGCCGCGAGCCAGGCCCGGGCGTCGGCGAGCATCTCGACGGAGATCGCGTGGGTGGAGTCGTACTCGCGCACGGTGAGTGCGGCGCCGTGCGCAGCGGCCGTGACAGCGCCCGAGCGGGAGAAGTCGGGCGGGACCACCTCGTCGCGCGCCGCGAGCTGCCACAGCAGCGGGAAGGCGGCGAGGCGGTCGAGGTCGATCGGCGTGCCGCGACCGATGGGGAGCCCGCCACACCAATTGAACAAGGCCGCCGGGCGCACGGTCGACGGGTCGAGGGCCAGCGTGAACGAGACGATGGCCCCCTGGGAGAAGCCCCCCACGATCACATCGGCCCGTTCGACCCCGTACCTGGCACAGGCTGCGTCGAGGGTGGCCGACAACGCCTCGGACGCGTGCACGAAGGGCGGCGGCTCGCGGTCTTTCGGGATCGACCATGCGGCGGCCCCGTTCGGCAGCTCGATGGGGCCCCGGGGGGCCACCAGCACGAACCGACGGTCGGGGTCGATCACGGTGCCGTAGGCCAACATCTCCTCGGGGTGGTAGCTGTAGCCGTGCACCAAGAGCAGCAGACGTGGCGCCTGACCTTTTGTGGCCCGTCGGACGCGGGTGCGAAGGGGTGCATCGTGCATCGTCGGGCACGGTAGCGCCCCCGATCAGGCCTTCGACCAGCCCACCTAGACGTTCTGTCCAGATCGGCCGACCACCCTCAGCGTTTCGCGCGTCCGAATCCGTGACCAGGGAAAACGCCGCGGGGCGACTCCATGACGGCAACGTGACAAACCGGTGACGCATCGGAGTCGAAGCTCTTGACACGCGTGGAATTTCACGGTTGTAATTGGGAACCCCCCGCAGACCTCGGTTTGGTCTGCTGCGCGCTTTCGGAGGCCCTTGTATGACCATCACGGACGATCTGCTCGACGCTACGACACCCTCGACTGCGTCGGCCAGCGGGTCGTCCACGATGCGCGTCCGCAAGCGCAACGGCGACTCCGAAGCCGTCGATGTGAACAAGATCGTGCGCGCCGTCCAGCGCTGCGCCGACGGGCTCGATGGGGTCGAGCCGCTCCGCATCGCCACCCGCACCATCTCGGGCCTGTGCGACGGCGCCACCACCGAAGAGCTCGACGAGCTGTCCATCCGCACTGCGGCGGCGCTCATCGTCGAGGAGCCGAACTACTCACGTCTGGCGGCTCGTCTGCTCAGCACCTACATCGACAAAGAGGTCCAGAACCAGGACGTCTACTCGTTCAGCCAGTCCATCGCCCTCGGTCACCGCCTCGGGCTCGTGGCCGACAACGTCGCCGAGTTCATCGCGCTGAACTTCCGCAAGCTCAACGACGCGATCGCCGCCGACAACAACGCCCGGTTCGAGTTCTTCGGCCTGCGCACCGTGTACGACCGCTACCTGCTGCGCCACCCGAGCGAGCGCAAGGTCATCGAGACCCCGCAGTACTTCTTCCTCCGCGTGGCCTGTGGCCTGTCGCAGAGCCCCGAAGAGGCCATCCGCTTCTACCGGCTGCTCAGCTCGCTGTCGTACCTGCCGTCGTCGCCCACGTTGTTCAACTCCGGCACCGCGCACCCGCAGATGTCGAGCTGCTACCTGCTCGACTCTCCCGAGGACGACCTCGAGTCCATCTACAACCGCTATACCGACGTCGCGAAGCTGTCGAAGTTCGCCGGCGGCATCGGCCTCGCCTATCACCGCATCCGGTCGAAGGGCTCGCTCATCCGCGGCACCAACGGCCTGTCCAACGGCATCATCCCGTGGCTCAAGACCCTCGACTGCTCGGTCTCCGCGGTCAACCAGGGTGGCAAGCGCAAGGGCGCGGCGTGCGTCTATCTCGAGACCTGGCACGCCGACATCGAGGACTTCCTCGAGCTGCGCGACAACACCGGCGACTCCATGCGCCGCGCCCACAGCCTCAACCTGGCCAACTGGGTCCCCGACCTGTTCATGCAGCGCGTCGAGCAGGACTGGATGTGGTCGTTGTTCGACCCGGCCAAGGTCCCGCACCTCACCGACCTCTACGGCGACGACTTCGCCCAGGCCTACCTCGAGGCCGAAGCGGCCGGCATCTACGAGAAGCAGGTCCCGGCGCGCGAGCTGTACAGCCGCATGATGCGCACCCTCGCCCAGACCGGCAACGGCTGGATGACCTTCAAGGACCCGTCGAACAAGCGCTGCAATCAGACCGGTACGCCCGGCCGCGTGGTGCACCTGTCGAACCTGTGCACCGAGATCATCGAGGTCACCGACCAGGCCGAGACCGCGGTGTGCAACCTCGGTTCGGTCAACCTGGGTGCGCTCGTGCACGACGGCGGCTTCGACTTCGAACGCCTCGGCGAGGTCGTGCGCACCGCAGTGCCGTTCCTCGACCGCGTCATCGACATCAACTACTACCCCACCGAGGCCGCCGGTCGCTCCAACGACGCCTGGCGCCCGGTCGGACTCGGCCTCATGGGCCTCCAGGACGTCTTCTTCAAGCTGCGCCTGCCCTTCGACAGCCCTGAGGCCCGGGCGCTGTCGCGCCGCATCTCCGAGGAGATGTACTTCCACGCGCTGTGGGCGTCCACCGAGCTCGCCGAGCAGTCCGGCCCGCACCCCCGCTACAACGAGACCCGCGCCGCCCAGGGTCACCTGCAGTTCGAC
>JBKJKR010000095.1:0-4223 GCA_046597135.1 Acidimicrobiales bacterium
GAACGTGATGTCGTCGATACGGACGCGCCCGCACGCAAGAAGTGCCTGGGCCACGCCCAACCGGGCCAACGGCACGCGGAACGGCGAGCAACTGACCGAGTCGATTCCCAGCCTGACGAGAAAGTCCGCCGAAACTGGGTCTCCAGCGTGTTCTCCGCACGCTCCAAGTTTGATGCCCGGTTTGCGGGCGCGCCCTTTTTCGCATGCGATTCGGACCAGCTCGCCGACACCCTCTTGGTCGAGCACGACGAAAGGATTGACCGACAAGATGCCGCGGGCTTGATAGGTGGGCAGGAGTCGCGTCTCGACATCGTCACGGCTGAATGCGTATGTCAGCTGGGTGAGGTCGTTGGTACCGAACGAGAAGAAGTCGGCGTGGTCGGCCAGCGCTGCTGCAGTCAGAGCCGCTCTGGGTGTCTCGATCATCACTCCGACGATCACGACATCCGATGCGAGCCCAGGGTGGCCGATCTCATCGAGGACATCGGTGACCCAGCTGCGCGCTATGCGAAGTTCCTCGGCGTCGACAACCAGGGGAATCATCAACTCGACCCGGGGCGGCAGACCGCGTTCGAACAGCTTCGCAGCTGCGGTACACAAAGCACGCACCTGCATCTGGTACAAGCCGCTTCGTACGATCCCGAGACGCACGCCGCGGGTGCCGATCATCGGGTTCACCTCGTGGAGGCGCCGTACCGCCGCGAGCTCGACGAGGCCGGCCTCGTCCATGTCGCCCCTTGCCTGCTGCGCCGTCAAGTCGACAAGATCGGGAAGGAACTCGTGAAGGGGCGGATCGAGCAGGCGCACGGTTACCGGGAGCCCGCTCATTGCCGCCAAGACCGACTCGAAGTCGATGGTCTGGACGACTTCCAGCTCTGCGAGAGCGGCGGCCTCGGTGGCCGCATCGTTGCTGAGGATGAAACGGCGCATGATCGGAAGCCGGTCCGCAGCGAGGAACATGTGCTCGGTGCGGCATAACCCGATTCCCTTTGCGCCGAGGCGGCGCCCGATCGTGGCGTCGCCCACGGTGTCCGCGTTCGCGCGAACTTCGACGTGACCGGCGGCGACCGCGTCGGCCCAAGAGAGCAATGTCTCGAGTTCAGGTGGGGCTTCCTGGCTCGACAACGCCAAGCTTCCCGCGTAGATGTGGCCCGTCGATCCATCGATCGTCACCACATCACCCGCGCGCCACACGCGGTCGCCAATCGTGATGACGTCACCCTCGATCAGCATGTCGGCTGCGCCCACCACGGCAGGAATTCCCCAGCCCCGCGCCACAACCGCGGCGTGCGACACCAAACCGCCACGCGAAGTCACGATGCCCGCAGAGGACTGCATTCCCAAGACGTCATCGGGAGCGGTCTGCTGACGCAACAAGATGACCGCTTCACCGGCGTCGCGCGCGGCTATTGCCGCCGCTGCTGACAGTACGAGCCGGCCGCTCGCCACCCCCGGTGATGCCGGTAGGCCCGTCGTCAGGGGCTCGGCGTCAACGTCGCTCGCCAGCGCAACGTGAAAAAAGGACGCAAGGTCATAGGCGTTGACGGCGTTCAACGCCGCGGCGACCGCAAAGGGGCTCGCAGCTGCCTCCGCCGCACGAACTGCATCCGTGATGCGCTGTGCCAGTCCGGGTGCCATGTTCATCAAACCTAATCAACGGCTACGGTCTGCGGACAGAAGGCTGAAGTCCTGCGGCGCGCGCCCTCGCCGCCGCTCACGCCGATGGAAGCCTCGTGTGCCAGGCACCATCGTCGCCAGAGAATGAGGGTCCCCCCAGTGGTCGGATATCTCGATGCCACCAAACGACTTGCGCACCACCGCCAAGTGGGAGTCGATGGCACCGCCAGGCAGAGACGGTTCTTCCTCCGGTGACGGCCCCGACCCGATCGCCGCTTGGCCCACGTGCGCTCTTGGGGCTCGCCACGGCCTCTGCGCTCGTGCCACTCAACTCCACGATGATCGCGGTCGCGCTCCCAGACGTGGCTGACGACTTCGGCATCGGGTCTGGTTCAGCCGGAATCCTCGTGACGATCTACCTGGTGGTGATGCTCGTCGGTCAGCCGACATTGGGGAGGGTCATCGACGTCGTCGGTGCTCGGCGGGCGCTCCATTGGGCGCTCATCGGATTCATCGGCGCGTCAGTAGCGGCATCCTTCGCCGGCTCGTTCCCGATGCTGGTGTTCGGACGTGCGACGCAAGCGGTGTTCGGTGCGGCGCTGATGCCGTCGTCACAGGCACTCCTTCGGTCGCTTACCGAGCCCGCCCAGCGTGGCCGATCTTTCGGGCTGCTCGGGTCGTTCATCGGCGCCGGAGCCGCAGCCGGCCCTGTGTTCGGGGGGCTCGTGACCCAGTTCGGTGGCTGGCGGGGCATCTTCTTGATCAACGTCCCGATTACGGCCGCCGCGCTTTGGGCGGTGGCGAACCTGAAGCCGATTCCGCCCAAACGCGGAAATGTCCCGGGGGCGCCCGGCCTCACCCACGTCCTAACCCAGCGCGCTTTCGGCGCCGCGTTCGTCACCCAAGCCACGACCACGCTGAGTCAGTACAGCTTGCTGCTGGCTGTCCCGATCGTCCTGGACGGCCACGGTTGGAGCTCGACCCAGGTCGGGATCGCGCTCACAGCGCTGACAGCGGGAATGGTGCTCATGGGCCCCGTCGGCGGCCGGGTCAGTGACCACAGGGGTCGACGCCTCCCCGCGATCATCGGGGTCGCGACCGCCGCGTTCGCCACAACCCTGGCCACCCTCGTTGTGGAGGACTCCTCAGCCGGAGTGGTGGCCGCCATCACCATCTTCGGCTTCGGGCTGGGATTCGCCGTGCCAAGCGTTCAGACCGCGGCGCTCGAATCGGTGCCCGAGGAGTTCGCGGGTTCGGCGGCAGGGATACTCTCGATGAGCAGATACACAGGCTCGATCCCCGCGAGCGTCCTCTTCGCAGTCCTGGTGTCAGAAGGCGGTGGAGGGTCTCGGACGCTACTGACCGTTGCGTCGCTGGCCATGGTCGTGGCCGTCGTAGCGGCCACCATGCTGCCGTCGCGAGTGCACGATGCCAGCCCCGAAGCGTTCGAGTAAGTTCGCGTAAGCATCAACTCGAAACCGTTGAAGGCAGGTTGCCATGACCGAGTGGATTCCACCAGGGCCAGGGCCCTGGCAGCAGGATTCAGCCCACACCCCTGTGTCGCAGACCGTCATCATGCAGGAGGTCTACTCGGCCGGTTTCAATCGTGGGTTCACCGAGACGTTCAGCCGTTACGGCGTCCTGCTCGATCGCTTGGCGATGGGCGTAGTCAACGGATTCACGTACCACCAACCGCAACCCTTCGACATGCCCAGCCCGGACGGCCCGAAGTCTCCGGAGGAGATCGGCGCCGAGTTCGTGCGGCGGCTCGGCATCGCGACCCAGATGTTCGAGACCAAGTTGTGGCGGCAAGACCTCGACGACTGGGACGCGAACTGGAAGCCGCGGGCCATAGCCCGCCACCGCGAGTTGGGCAGTGTCGCTCTCGGCGATCTCGATGACGAGGCCCTTGGCGCGCATCTCCGCGCCGCCGCTGCCCACGTCACGGAGATGGTGTATCAGCACCACCGGTTCAACATGGCGGCGATACTTCCCGTGGGGGACTTCATGCTCCATGCGAGCGCGTGGACCGGTCGCCCACCACACAGCCTGTTCAGCGTCCTCGACGGGTACTCACCGATCTCGGCCACCCTGCCAGACGAGATGCGCGAGGCGGTCGGGGCGATTCGTTCCAGCGACGCTGCGCGCGACCTGGTCGACGGTCCTGGCGACCCCGCCGAACGGCTCACCAAACTGCGAGAAACCGTTGCTGCCGTGGACAACTACCTACGCACGGTCGATTGTCGCGTGATCGACGGATTCGACCTGGTCAACCCCACGCTGCGGGAGCAACCAGACATCGTGCTCGGCAAGCTCGCTGCCGGGCTCGGAGCCCAGGCCGGTGAGGCGAAGCGCCGCGCCGGCGCCTTCGCCGACGAGGTGCGTTCGGAGGTCGCCGAAGAACACCGGGTGCTCTTCGATCAGTTGCTCGCTGACGCAAGGGCGAATTACCGACTGCGAGACGAACGCGGGATCTACAGCGAGATCACGGCGATAGGCATTCTGAGGCTGGCGATGCTCGAACTGGGTCGACGGGCGCAGGCGCTCGGCCACGTCGGCGAAGCCGAACACGTCCTCGACGCGACGCTCGACGAGGCGGTCGCGCT
>JBKJKR010000256.1:0-3795 GCA_046597135.1 Acidimicrobiales bacterium
TCCTGCGAGTGTTGTGGTTCTGTGTTTTCGAGCGGGCGTGCGGAGAAGGCTCGGCGATGAAAGGATCGCGCCGTGTCGACCAGCGTTCTCCTCGTCGAAGACGACCCCGATGTGCGCTCGATGCTGCGACTCCTGCTCGAAGACGAGAACTATCGGGTCTTCGAGGCGGGCGATGCGGAACGGGCGCTCGAGCGGGTCGAGATCGACCGTCCCGACTTGCTGCTCGTCGATCTCAAGCTTCCCGGCCTGAGCGGTCTCGATCTCGTGCGCATGGTCCGCGCGACGAACCCGGTGCCGATCATCGTCGTGACCGCCCAGATCGACACCCACGACGTGGTGGCTGCGCTCGAGCTCGGCGCGGACGACTACATCACGAAACCGTTCGTGCGCCGCGAGCTGCTGGCACGCGTGCGGGCCATCCTGCGCCGCGCCCTGCACGCCGGGGCCGAGCCCGCGTCGTTCCACTACGGCGACGTCGAGATCCGTCCGACCGAAGGTCTGGTGCTGCGCGCCGGCGAGCCGGTCGACCTCACGAAGACCGAGTACCTCCTGCTCGTCGACCTGGCCCAGAACCCCGGGCAGGTGATGACCCGAGACATGCTGCTGTCGCGGGTGTGGGGCTACGACTACCTCGGCGACGGGCGTCTCGTCGACTCGCACGTGAGCCGCATCCGCACCAAGCTCGAGCCCGATCCGTCGAACCCGACCCTCATCCTCACGGTCCGTGGGTTCGGCTACAAGATGGCTCCGCGCTGAGGCCCTGATGCAAGAAGAGGCGAAGCGACGGCGGCTGGTGGGCCTGCGGGCGCGCATCGTGGTGATGTTCAGCCTCGCCGGGCTCACGCTCACTGCCGTGCTGTCGTTGCTGACATATCACCTGGCACGCCAGTTCCTCGTCGACCAGCGCGAGGGTCTCGTGACACGCCAGGCGTTCGTGAACGCGAGGCTCGCCAACGACGCACTCACGCTGGAGGAGATCGACCCCAGTCGGTTGCTGGCCCAGCTGCCGCAGGAGCCCGGGTCGCGCGTGCTCATCCGGGTCGATAACGTCTGGTACGCGTCCACGGTGGGCGGGGGACCCGACTCGCTTCCCGAGTCCGTGCGCCAAGCGGTCGAGGCGGGCTCAGCGTCGCGTCAACGGGTGAACGTCGGCGGCGTGACGCAGGTGGTGGTCGGAACGCCGCTGACGCCGTCGGGCGCTTACTACTTCGAGTCGTTCTCCATGCGCGAGCTCGAGGACACGTTGCGCGCGCTCGCCACCGCGTTGCTCGTGGCCAGTCTCGTGACGACCGCACTCGGCGCGTTGGGTGGTTGGTACGCAAGCCGGCTGGTGCTCAGCCCGCTGCAACACGTGTCGCGCGCGAGCAGCCACATCGCGCGCGGCGCGCTCGGCACCCGGTTGCGCGCCGACGGCGACCGCGACCTCGAGCCTCTGGTCGAATCGTTCAACTCCATGGCCGATGCACTGCAGCGACGCATCGAACGCGAGGCGCGGTTCAGCTCCGATGTGAGCCATGAGCTCCGCACACCGCTCACTGCGCTGGCCACCGCCGTGCAAGTGCTGCGCTCGCGCGAGGAAGACGTGCCGCCGCGCACCCGCGCCGCGATCGACGTGCTCGAGAACCAGATCTCGTACTTCGAACGGCTCGTGCTCGACCTGCTCGAGATCTCGCGCTACGACGCCGGCGCGAACACGTTGGCGCTCGAGCCGGTCGACCTCGAGTCGTTCGTCCGCGACACGGTGAGTGCCATCGACACCGCACCCGTGCTCGTGGCTCGCGTGCCCCGCGGGCCGCTCCTCATCGACAAACGGCGTGTCGAACGGATGCTCGTCAACCTGGTCGAGAACGCGCGGGTACATGCAGGAGGACTGCGCGACGTCACCATCGACGCCGGTCCTGATTACGTCGAGATCGCGCTCGCGGACGAGGGGGCAGGCATCCGTGACTCGGAACGTTCATTGATCTTCGAACGGTTCTGGCGTGGGTCGAGCACCCGCCACAGTGGCTCGCGTGGCACCGGGCTCGGTTTGGCGCTGGTGGCCGAGCACGCACGCCTGCACGGCGGCACGGTGCGCGTCGAACCGGGCTCGCCGACGGGGAGCACCTTCATCCTCCGACTGCCGGCTCGGGGTGGGGCATGAGACCGGGCCTGCGGCTGTGGTCGATGGTCGCGGTGCTCGCGTGTGCGTGCACGCTCATGGTTGCGGCGTGCGGCGTGGGCGCACAATCGCAAGCACACGTCTTCAGCTCCGGCGAGGTGCCCTCGGGAATCCTCGACCGGTCGTTCACGCCCACGACCACCGCGGGCGGAACCACCACCACGCTCACACCGATGACCTCGTACCGGCTCTTCTTCGTGCGCGGCGGCAGCCTGTACGAGGTCACGCGGACGTTCGTCGGGGTGCCCTCGTTGTCGACGGTGATCGAAGCACTCACCCAAGGCCCCACGACCTCCGAGGCGCAGGCAGGGTTCCGCAGTGCGCTCGGCAACGCCACGGTCGTGTCGTCGGTCGAGGCCAACGGTGCGCTCGCCGAGGTCGATCTCGCGCGATCCTTCAGCGACATCCCTCGATCCGATCAGACGTTGGCCATCGGCCAGATCACGATGACGCTCACCGACCGGCCCGACGTGCTGCGTGTGCAGTTCACACAGGTCAACGTCACGATCGACGTACCGAAAGGCGACGGCTCGCTCACCCACGAACCGGTCGGCGCCGACGACTTCAAGGCGCGCGTCAACCTTCCCACGCCGCCGACCACCACCGTGAACGCGAGTGGTGCGACCGGCGCCGCGCCGGCCACCGGGGCAACGGGCGTATCGGGCACCACGGGGGCATCGGGCGCGAGCGGCGCCACCGGCCCCTGACGCGGGCTTGCGATACGGGTCCGTTCAGCGGCACACGCCGCGCTCGACCAGGTCACCGACCGCGGCCGCGTCGAGGCCGAGCACCTCGCCGAGGATCCGTGCGGTGTCCGCGCCCAGGCACGGGGCGGCGGCCGCGATGCGTTGCGTGGTGCGCGACATGCGCACCGGATTGCCGACGTGGTGCTCGACGCCGACCTCGGGGTGCTGCAGCGCGACGATGAAGCCGCGCTCGGCGAGGTGCGGGTCGGCGTGATGATCGTCAGGGCCCATCACGGGCATGGCCGAGACGCCGTGCGCCTGGAGGTGTGCGGCGGCATCCTCGGGGTCGCGGTCGACGGTCCAGGCGCGCACGCGCGCGTCAAGGTCGGTGGTCGCCGCGAGGCGGGCCGCGACACCGGCGAGCGCCGGTTCGTACGGCCAGCCGAGCGCGACCTCGAACCGTTGCCAGGCCTGGTCGTCGGCGATCGCGATGGCGATCCAGCGATCGTGGCCCGCTGCCGGGTAGACGCCGTGCGGCGCGCAGGTGGCCGACTCGTTGCCCTGCACCGGATGGTCGTCGACGGTCTCGCCCGGCGCAGCTGCCGCGGCGCGGGCGTGGGCGTCGAGGTACACCTCGCCGATGAGGTACGCCGCTGCTTCGGTTTGGGCCATGTCGATGAGCTGGCCCTCGCCGGTGCGGTCACGATGGGCGAGCGCGGCCAACGCGGCGACCGCGAGCAGCTTGCCCGCGATGTGATCGGGGTGGTTGAGCGACGTGCCGCACGGGAACGGGCCGTTGCGATCGCTCCACAGGTGGATCAAACCCGCGAAGCCTGCATTGAGCGGACCCTTCGCCGAGATGCCCGCGTACGGTCCGCTCAATGCAGGCTTCGCGGGTTTGATCCACCTGTGGAGCGATCGCAACGGCCCGTTCCCGTGCGGCACGTC
>JBKJKR010000288.1:0-7232 GCA_046597135.1 Acidimicrobiales bacterium
CACCGGAGCGATCGGCGAGGCGACCTGGCTCATGGCGAGTGTCGCGAGCGGTACGCCGCCGAACGGCCAGCTCCACCGCACGAGCTCCGCGAGCGTGAACGCGCCGACGAGGCCGAACCGACGCGCATTGCCGTTCGCCGGTACGGCTGCGGCGGCCACACCGAACATCGCCGCCGCGACGGCTTGCGCGAACACGTAGCCGGGTGGCGTGAGGTCGATCATCCAGAACGTCGCCGGGAAGAGCCAGAACGCCGCGACGATCCACGTGCGTGCGAACCGCGTGCGCCACGACCTTCCGGCGATCGCTCGGTCGGTGAGGGCGATGCCGACGAAGGCGAGTGGCCACCAGCCCCACGGCGGGAGCGACGCGGCGAGGCACAGTCCGGCCAACGCACACTGGGCAACAGTTCGGATTCGGGGCGGCATGCGACGGGACACGCTAAACGGCAGGTTCTTCGCGCGCCGTACGCGGCCCGTTGGTCAGGCAGCCGGCACGAGTCGCAAGATGCCGCCGACCTCGCCGACGCCGCGCACGTGCACGGTGACCTGATCGCTCGCGTGGACCCAATCGGGCAGACCATCGCTCGCGCAGTCGGCAAGGATCTCGCCGGGCTTCGCAGCCGCACAGAGCTTGGCCGCGAGGTTCACCGGTTCGCCGATGTAGTCGTCGCCTTCGAACAGCAGCACCGTTCCGCTCGCGATGCCGACGCGCACGCCGACCTCGCTGTCGCGGTAGTGCGCGACGAGATGTGCGCCGAGCGCAATGGCCGGCATGGGTTCGACGCCGACGAGCATCGCGCCGTCGCCCAACCACTTCGCCACGCGCACGCCGCGGCTCGCGGCGATCTGTCGCGTGATGTGGCGGAACTTGGCGAGCATGGCCGCCGATGCGTGGGGACCGTTGCGCTTCGTGAAGGCGGTGAAACCGCTGAGGTCGCTGAAGATGAACGTGCGTTCGACGAGCAGGTGTCCATTGCGGGGCAGCAACGACGGGTGCTCGGTACCGATTCGTGCGGGGAACGCAGGCGCCGGGGGCGCAGGGATCGGGAGTGTGGCGGTCGTCGGGAGTGTGGTCGTCGGGGTGAAGTCGGGAAGTTCGGCGTCCATGTGGACCTCGCTTCGGTCGCGTCGGGCGTGGCCTCGACCAGATGGTCGCAGGACACCGCCGCCTTCGAAACCACGCGGCGCGACCTTTCGCGTGCCGTTCACAATCGCGCACATCCGGCGTTCACGACGACGTTACGAGGTGACGCACGATCGCCGCGACCGAGGAACCGGACGCGACGGAGGTCTCAGGACGGAGACCTCGGGACGGAGATCGTCAGAGCCGACGGCCGCAGACCGGCCAGGGCTGACGGCCGCGCTCGCTGTACAACGCACGGGCCATGACGTCCTGCCACCAGGGCTCGGCCTCGGCCGGGTCGACGCCGACGAGCCACTCGAAGTGACGTGTCGCAACGCTGTTCCAGGTGCCGCGATTGAACTGGTACGCACCCCGGAAGCTGCCGCTCGGATCGACAGCTTCGTAGTTGTCGCCCGACTCGCACATGCGCAGGGCGTACAACTGATCGCCGTCGAGCGCATGCTCGTACGGCTGGGTGACCGCAGAGACGAACGCGATCTGGTCGGGGGTGCAGGCGGCTCCGCCGACGACCACGATCCCTACGGTGAACAGCAGTGCCAGCCAGCGCCGGGAGCGAGCCCACCGGGGTCGCCGCTGGACTGCGGTGACCGGCTCGGTCGCATGGTGTTCGCTCGTGCGACCTTCGGTCGTGGCGTTGTACTGCATCGGAAATTGGCCTCCGCGGACGTAGCAGTCCGATAGGGGTCAGGGCGCGGTCCGAAGGCGTTGGTGACGCGCAGGAGTGTGTGCCGGTGGGAAGTTGGCCAGGCGTCGACTCAGGGCGACTAGGAGGAAGACAGCGCGAGCAAGGCTCTAGCGCCACCAAACCGTGGACCTATGGTGTCAGTGCGCAGACTGTACCCACGCGATGTCGTCAAAGCGCAACAGGGGAACTATTCCCCGGTGTCTTCAGTCACTTTCATTACCCAGTGTGGCGTGAGGCTCACACCACACTGCGCGCGGTTTCGCGTGCCGCCCGGATCAGCGCCGGGATGCCGATGCCGCGGTACGCCGCACCGGTGGCCACCACACCTGGTGCCTCGTCACGCAACGTCTCGACCAGCGCGTCGACGCGCTCGATGTGGCCGGGCGTGTACTGCGGGAACGATGCGGGCCAACGACTCACGCGCACCTCGACCGGTTCACCGCGCAGCGCCATTGCTTCGCGCAGTTCGTCGAGCAGCAACGTGACGAGCGCGTCGTCATCGAGGTCGAGCGCGTGTTCGTTCCGATAGTGGCCGGTCGACGCGCGGATGATCGCGTGCGGCCCATCGTCGAGATGCGCCCACTTGGTGGACGACCACGAACACGCGGTCAACGCGAGGCCTTCAGGCTTGGGTACGAGAAAGCCACTCGCGTCGAGCGGGACGCCGATGGCGTCTCGCTCGATCGCGATCGACACGAGTGCGACACCTGCGTACTCGATGGCTGCAAGTTGTTGTGCTGCGCGTGGCGCGACGTCGCGCAGCAGTGCTGCCGTGACGTACGCGGGCGTGGCGAACACGATTGCATCGGCACGTCTTCCGTTGACCACCCAACCCGACGCGTCGCGCTCGACCGACGTTGCTGCATCGGCGCGAACAACCTTGTTCTGCAAGGCTCTTTCGAGCTCGTGGACGAGGCGGATCATGCCGTCGGGTGGTGCGAAGAACACCGGTGCGTCGGGGTCGGCGGCGAGTGCCGCACGTCGCTGCGCGTCGAGTGCGCGCATGAGACTTGCGTCGGCGCGCGCTGCGGCGGCGATCTGTGGTGCACCGGCTGCGAGGCTCAGGTGATCGGCATTGCCTGCGTAGATCCCGCCGAGCAACGGGTCGACGAGTTGCTCGAGTACTTCGTCGCCGAGGCGACGGCGTACGAGTGAACCCAGCGATTCATCGGCGTCCGTCATTCCATGGTCGACGGTGCGATCGAGATCGCGCGCGGCAATGGCGACTGCTTCGTCGGACACGATGCCCGACGCACGCAGCGCATCGAGATCGAGCGGGACACCCAGCACGTTCGGTGTGGGGATGTTGCGCAACGCACCTCGCGTGTAGATGTACGCAGTGCGCGACGCGGGTGAGATGAGCTCGTCCGCGAACCCGAGCTCGCGACACAGCTCGACGGCCCATGGCACGCGGGCGAGGAACGCGTCGGCGCCACAGTCGACGGCCGGCAGTCCGGCGAACGGCGTGGTGCGGATCTTGCCGCCGACGTGCTCGCCGGCTTCGTGCAACGTGACGTCGACGCCGGAACGGGCGAGGTCGTACGCAGTGGTCAAACCGGCGAGTCCTCCACCGACGACGATGACGCGCATCCGACTCAGCCTCCGATTGGTTCGACGCGACCTTCGCGATGCACGAGCTCGACGACCTGTTCGAGGATGCCGGGGTCCATCTCGGGCTGCACGCCGTGGCCGAGGTTGAACACATGACCTGGGTGCGCGTTGTTGCGGGTCAAGATGTCGCGCACCTCGGTCTCGACCACGGGCCATGGCGCGTAGCAGATGGCCGGATCGAGGTTGCCCTGCAACGCGACGCCCGCGGGCACCCGTTTGCGTGCGTCGTCGAGGTGCACCCGCCAATCGACACCGACGACGTCGGCGCCCGCTTCGGCGAACGAGCCGAGCAGCTCACCGGTGTCGACGCCGAAGTGGATGCGCGGCACGCCGAGGTCGGCAATGGCCGCGAACACCTTGGCGCTGGCCGGCATGACGTAGGTGCGGTAGTCGGTGCGATGCAACGCGCCTGCCCAGGAATCGAACAGCTGGATGGCCTGCGCGCCGGCGTCGATCTGTGATCGCAACGACGCGATGGCGATGTCCGCGAGGCGGTCCATGAGCGCGAACCACAGTGCGGGTTCGCTGCGCATGAGCGCCTTGGTCTTGCCGTAGGTGCGCGACGGGCGCCCTTCGATGAGGTAGCTCGCAACGGTGAACGGCGCGCCGGCAAAACCGATGAGCGGCACGGTGAGCTCGCGCACGAGGGTTCGGATGGTCTCGATGACGTACGGCGTGTCGAGCTCGGGTTCGAGCGGACGGAGCCGTTCGAGATCGGCGGCACACGAGAACGGCACATCGACGACCGGTCCGGTACCCGGCGCGACATCGACACCGAAGCCGATGGCGTGCACCGGCACCACGATGTCGGAGTAGACGATTGCCGCGTCGACGCCGTAGCGGCGTATCGGCTGCAGCGTGATCTCGGCGGCGAGGTCGGGGGTCTTGATGGCGTCGAGGATGCTGCCCGGGCCGCGGATGGCGCGGTACTCGGGGAGCGACCGCCCGGCCTGGCGCATGAACCACACCGGGACGTGGTCGTGGGGCTCGCTACGGCACGCCGAAAGGAAGTCGCTCACGCGGCGACCCTAGCGAGTCGCGGTTGCCACCGGCGATGCGGCACCGAGAATCGGCGATGCACCGAGAACGTCGAGCGCCTGGCGGGCCTCGCGCCGTGCGAGGTTGGCCCGCACCGATTGCGCGGCCTGCTGGGCCAGGGTCGACAGGGGGTCGTCGCCGAGGCGGGCGTCGAGATCGGCACGAGTGGGTTGCACGACGAGCACCGGCGTGCCGGTGGCGCGGATGGCCTCGACCTCGCGGGCCAGCACCCGGGAGTACCACATGATCCCCGGTGCACGTGGCGCGAAGCCGGCGATGGTGGGCACTGCGGTCATGGCCGACACGACGATGACGAGCTCGAACGCAAGTGGCGCAAGGAGGTCGGCGTTGGTCGACGAATGCGTCGCGCCGTCGATGTACTCGTCGTTGCCGATGCGCACCGGCTGCACGACGCGAGGGACCGCGGACGAGGCCTGCGCCGCCGTGCCGATGTCGGGGGTGACCACGTCGTCGCGGCCGAACACCACACGCCGGCCGTCGCGCACCCGTACGGCGCAGATCCACGTGGGATCGGCGGGCCACGAGTTGCCCCACAGGTCGCGCACCCGCTGGCCCAGTGGCGCGCCGTTCCACTGGCCCCGCGGCAGCAACCCGCTGATGGCGGTGATGGCGGTGGTACGACGCAGCAGTCCGCGGGCGGCGAGCGACGGTCGGAGCATGCGGCCGCCGGAGGGCGGTGGCAGCGTGGGGCCTGGTGTGTGCACCTGGGCGAGGAGCGCTGCGCCCTCGTCGCTGAGCGGCGTGCCGGTGTAGCGGGCCAGGTCGTCGGCGGGAGAGAGGCCGGCTCGGAGGAACGCGGCGGCGGAGGACCCGGCGGAGGTGCCGACCACCAGGTCGGCGGTGCGGGGGTCCCAACCGGTGACCGCTTGTAGTCCGGCGAGGGTGCCGGCGTGGTACGCCCGCCCGGGCGCACCACCGGCGGAGAGGACGAGTCCGATCGAGGCCACGCCAGCAGCGTAGAGGGTGCACCCCGGGCTGCGGCCCCGCCCGACGTCCCGTCCGGGTGGCTGGCGTCGGGGGGTCCGATAGGCTGGCAGTCCCCATACGGGGACGTTTTCCGAATCAGGAGGTCGCGGGCATTCACCCCGAGCTCGAAGCCGAGCAGGCGGTCATCGATCACGCCTACGCGTGTCTCGAAGACGCGCGCACGAACGCGACGCGCCTCACGTCCATGGTCGAGGTCGGCCAGGGCGGCACGGAACAGGCCCGTTACGAACGCGAAGTCATCTACGAACAGGTGATCAACCGCCTGTCGCAGCTGCAGCTGGGCGACGCGTCACTGATCTTCGGCCGCATCGACCAGGGCCCCGACGACGGTGACGCGTCGTATCACATCGGTCGGCTCGGGGTTTGGGACCGCAACCAGGACCCGGTGGTCGTCGACTGGCGTGCGCCGGTCGCCGAGGCGTTCTACCGGGCCACCGGGCGCGAGCCCATGGGTCTCGTACGCCGCCGGCACTTCGCGACGCGCGGCCGAACGCTCCTCGCCATCGAGGACGAGTTCTTCGGCGACCTCACCCGGCTCGACGCCGATGACCCCGACGACGTGCCCCACATCGCCGGCCAGGGTGCGCTCATCGCTGCGCTCGAGGCGGCGCGCACCGGTCGCCTCAGCGACATCGTCGCCACCATCCAAGGCGAGCAGGACGCGATCATCCGCGCGCCGCTGCCGGGCGTTCTCGTCTGCCAGGGTGGTCCGGGCACCGGCAAGACCGTCGTCGCGTTGCACCGCGCCGCATACCTCCTTTACACGCACCGCTTCCCGCTCGACGGCCAGGGCGTGCTCGTCGTCGGTCCGAACCGGCTGTTTCTCGCCTACATCGAACAGGTGCTGCCGTCGCTCGGCGAGGCCGGCGTCGAGATGGCCGTGCTGGCCGATCTCATCAACAACGCGCGCGTCGAGGGTCGCGACCTCGAACCGGTCGCGCGCATCAAGGGTGACCTCCGCATGGTGCCCACCGTCGCCAAAGCGGTCCGCGATCGCCAGCGGGTGCTGCGTGACGACGTGCGCGTCGGCTACGGCCTGCGTTCGTTGTGGCTCACCGTCGAGCAGAGCGAGCACATCGTTCGCGAGGCGCGGCGGCGCTTCCGCACCCACAACGGGGCGCGACGCTTCGTCGAGGCCGAGGTGTTCGCCACGCTCGCCGCGAGCCACCCTGACGACCCCGACCCGAAGGTGGTCCGCGAACGTCTTCGTGAGTCGCCGCAGATCCGCGAGGCCCTCTCGTGGATGTGGCCCATCCTCACGCCGGCGCAGCTGCTGAACGATCTGTACGGCTCGCGTGCGTTGTTGCGCAGCGCGGCGAACAAGCGGTTCGCACCCGGCGAGATCGAGTTGCTGCACCGGCCACGCGCCGAGCGCGCCGACGACATCATCTGGCGCGACAGCGACGTCTCGCTGCTCGACGAGGCGCGCGAGCTGCTCGGTTCGCGCCCGGGGCGCAAGCACGAAGAAGGCTGGCGCACCTACGGCCACATCGTCGTCGACGAGGCGCAGGATCTGTCGCCCATGGATCTGCGCGTGCTGTCGCGGCGGTCCTTGAACGGCTCCATGACCGTGGTGGGCGACATCGCCCAGTCCACCGGTGCGTGGGCGCACAACAGCTGGGACGAAGTGCTCCAGCACCTGCCCGATCGCCGCGAGCCGCGCATGGTCGAGCTCACCGTGGGCTACCGCATTCCGGCCCCCATGATGAGCCTCGCCGCCCGCGTGCTCACCAAGGCGGCGCCCGG
>JBKJKR010000294.1:0-4009 GCA_046597135.1 Acidimicrobiales bacterium
CGTGAGCACAGCTCGACCGTGCGGCGCTCGGATGTCACGCCGTTGCCGGGCTCGCTCGACACCACTGCGGCGCTCATCGCCGAGATGGGGCGGCGTGTGCTCACGGTGCCCGCCGACCTGCTCGATCACCCGTCGCTGGTCACTGCGGCATACACGGTGCTCGACCAGTGGGGTCACGTGGACGTGCTCGTCAACAACGGGCGCTACATCGGCCCTGGCCACATGGATCAGATCCTCGACACGCCGATACGTGTGCTGCGCGATCACCTCGAAGCAAACGCCCTGGCCCCGATCGTGCTGTTGAAGGCCCTCGCGCCGCAGATGGTCGAACGCGGTGCCGGAACCATCATCAACATCACGTCGACCGCGGCCTACGAGGACCCGACGGAACCGGCGGGAAGCGGCGGCTGGGGTCTCGGTTACGGGTTCAGCAAAGGTGCCCTGCACCGCATCGCCGGCATCGCCGCCGTCGAGCTTCGCGACCACGGTGTGCGGGCCTTCAACATCCAGCCGGGCTTCATCGCAACCGAACGGATCGCCCAGGACATGGCAGCATTCGGGTTCGACGTGTCCACCGGCGCTCCCGCGGCGGTCATCGGCAAGGTCTGCCGCTGGCTCTGCGAGTCGCCCGACGCGAACACGCTCAACGGCACGACCATCCAGGGTCAGGAGCTGTGTGCCCGGCTCGGCCTCCTCCCGGGGTGGCCAACCGCGTAGCTCCGGCTGACAAGCACATGCTGGCCACCAGCTGAAGGGACGTACATGGGGGCGGATCTCGTCATCCGAGGGGGGACCGTCGTCGACGGCACCGGCGCACCGCAGCGCCGCGCCGACGTGGCGGTGAAGGACGGGCGCATCGTCGCCATCGGCGATGGTCTCGAGGGCGACCGTGTGATCGACGCGACCGGGCGCATCGTGGCGCCGGGCTTCTTCGACATCCACACGCACTACGACGCTCAGGTCTTCTGGGACCCGGGGCTGTCGTCGTCGTGCTGGCACGGGGTGACCTCGGTGGTGGCCGGCAACTGCGGCTTTTCGATCGCACCCACGCGACCAGCACAGCGCGGCGTGATCGTCCGCACGCTCCAAGCCGTCGAGGACATGTCCGAGGCCATGCTCAACGCGGGCATCGACTGGAGCTTCGAGACCTTCGCCGAGTACCTGGCGCTCATCGAGCGCTCCGGCACCATCCTCAACTACGGCTGCTACATCGGCCACAGCCCGGTCCGTTTGTTCGTGATGGGTGACGAGGGGTATGAGCGCGAGGCCACCGAGGACGAGATCACCGCGATGCGCGACGTGGTGGCCGACGGCATGCGCGCCGGGGCGCTCGGGTTCGCATCGAGCTTCTCGGCCAACCACCGCGGCGATCGCAGCCTACCGATCCCCTCGCGCAACGGCACCCGCGACGAGTTCGTCGCGCTGGCGTCGGTCCTCGGCGAGCTCGGCTACGGCGCAGTGTCATATGCGCCCGGCGTCCCGGTCACCTGGCGCGACAGCTACCAGATCCAACCTGCGATCGGCCGCCCGCTCATGTGGACCCCCATGCTCACCACCTACCCAGAGCCCGACTACAAGTCGATGATGGCCGAGCACGCCGCGGGCGTCGCCGCCGGCGCGGACGTGCACCCGCAGATCACGTGTCTGCCGTTGACCATCCAGCTCCGCATGGACAACCCCTACTACTTCCGCACGGTGCCGATCTTCCTCGAGCTGCTCGGCCATGAACCGTCGGAGTTCGAGCGCTTCTACCGCGACCCGGCGTGGCGCGCCGAGGCTGCGGCGCAGGCCCCCGACGTCAAGCCACCGGTGATCTGGCACAAGTTCCTCGTGGCCGAGACCACCTCGCACCCCGAGCTCATCGGTCGCGACGTCGCCTCCATCGCCCGCGAACGCGACTGCACCGAGATCGACGTGCTGTGCGATCTCTCGCTCGCCGACAACCTCGAGACGCGCTTCATCGTCACCCTCAGCAACTACGAGGACGAGCCGGTGATCGACCTGATGCGCCAGCGCAACGCGGTGTTCGGCCAATCCGATGCCGGTGCCCACGTCTCGCAGCTCTGCGACGCCAACATGCCCACCGAGCTGTTGGCCCACTGGGTGCGCGATCGTCAGGCGTTCACCATCGAAGAAGCGGTGCACAAGCTCACCGCGGAGCTGGCCGATCTGTTCGGCATCACCGACCGCGGCCGGCTCGCCGTCGGCGCCGCAGCCGACATCGTGGTGTTCGATCTGGCCACGATCGATCCGGGCCCGCTCACGCGGGTGCGTGACCTCCCGGGCGACGAGGAGCGACTCATCGCCGATCGTCCCACGGGCATCGATCACGTCTTCGTGAACGGCGTCGCCATCACCGAGAACGGCGTGTCCCTCGTCGGATCGATGCGCGAGCGGCCGGGGCAGTTGCTGCGGGCCGACGGAGGTCGATCATGAAGGCCGTGGTGTGCCACGGACCGGGCGACGTGCGGGTCGACGAGATCGACGACCCCACGCCGCAGACGGCCGAGGTCAAGATCAAGGTCGTCGCGGTGGGTGTGTGCCACACCGACCTCAACTTCACCAGCGGCCAGGTACCGGTGCCCTACCCCATCGTGCTCGGCCACGAGGCGGCGGGTGTGGTGGTCGAGGTCGGTCCTGGTGTGTCCCGGGTGCAGGTGGGCGACCACGTGCTGTGCTCGATCATCGGCCCGTGCGAGCACTGCTTCCAGTGCGAGCACGACGACCACGCGCTGTGCGAGAACTCGCCGTTCTTCACCGGCAAGATGCTCGACGGAACCACTCGGTTGTCGAGCAACGGCTCCCCCATCCACACGCTGCACTACCAGGGCAGCTACGCCGAATACGCCGTCGTGCCCGAACGGTTCGTGGTCGCCATTCGCAAGGATGCGCCGCTCGACGTGGTATGCGGCCTGGCGTGCGGGTTGAGCACCGGCCTCGGCGCGGCCATGGTGCGGGCCGAGGTCAAGCCCGGCTCGAGCGTGGTGGTCATCGGTTCGGGCGGGGTCGGCCTGGCCACCATGATGGGCGCGCAGTTCAACGGCGCGACCACCGTCATTGCCGTCGACCGGCTCGCGAGCAAGCTCGACAAGGCGCTCGAGCTCGGCTTGGCCACCCATGTCGTCGATTCGTCGAAGGGCGACGCGGTCGCCGAGATCTTGGCGCTCACCGGGGGACGTGGTGCGGACTACGGCTTCGACGCGGCAGGTGCGAACGGCACCCTCGACCTGATCGTCGCCGCGACGCGCCCCGGTGCCACCTGCGTGGTCATCGGCCGCGCGCTGGGCGTGGTCGAGATCACGCTCAACACCACCGCGCTGTTGCGCCAACGCATCCTCACCGGCACCTACGGAGGCTCGATCCTGCCGCGCCGGCACCTGCCGATGTTCGTCGACCTGTTCATGCAGGGCAGGCTCGACCTGGCCTCGATCCTCGACACCCGCTACACGCTCGACGAAGCACCGCAGGCGCTCGACGATCTGCACCATGGTCGCATCACGCGAGGCGTGATCGTCCTCTGATCTGAACTTTCACTTCTTGTTGCGCGATTCGGCCGCTCCGCCCGGCAGGATCGCGCAACAAGCTCGCCAGCGAGCCCGCGGCGCTCAGTCGTCGGCGAGCAGGGTGTTGAGCTTCTCGGTGGTCTCGATCCAGCCTTCGACCATGTCGAGCACCATGTCCTTGGCCGGGCGGACCTTGTCCATGCTGCCGATGATCTGGCCTGCGGGATAGCCGCCGAACTCCTTCGAGTGCACGCGTGAGAACCGCGCCGCGGCTTCGCCGTACAACAGGCCCTGTAGTGGCATCGGCAGCGGATCGGGCGCTCCAGGCGACTCCCAGGCTTCGATCCACTTGGTGCGCAGCTGGCGCGCCGGCTTGCCGGTCATGAACCGGGCCCGCACGAAGTCTCGTGACGACGCGGCGAGCAGGTTCTCGGTGACCTCGGGGAACATGTCGGCCTCGGAGGTGAGTAGCCACATGGAACCGGTCCACACGCCCTGCGCGCCGA
>JBKJKR010000317.1:0-8329 GCA_046597135.1 Acidimicrobiales bacterium
CCGGTGCTGGTGTTCGTCGGTCGTATCCAGCCGCTGAAGGGCGTCGACGTGGCGGTGCGGGCGCTCGCGGCCCTGCAACGGCCCGACGCCGTGCTGCTCGTCATCGGCGGCGCGAGCGGGGCCGAGGGCGACATCGAGGTGCAGCGCCTGCACGCGCTCGTCGACGACCTGGGTGTTCGCGACCAGGTGCGCTTCATCGACGCGCAGCCGCACCACGCGCTGTCGACCTACTACCGGGCGGCCGACGTGTGCCTCGTGCCGAGCCGGGCCGAGTCGTTCGGGCTCGTGGCCCTCGAAGCGGCGGCGTGCGGGGTGCCCGTGGTCGCCGCCGCGGTCGGCGGTCTGCGCACGCTCGTCGAGCACGGCGAGACGGGGTTCCTCATCGACAGCCGCGACCCGGCCGTCTACGCGAAGCACATCGAAGCCGTGCTGTCGTCGCCCTCGTACGCCCACACGTTGTCGCGCAACGCCACGGCCCTGGCCTCGGGGTACACGTGGTCCATCACGGCGGCCCGGCTGCGCCGTCTCTACGGCGACCTCAAGAGCCGCGAGCCGGTGAACTGCGCAGCCCGCTCGTGAGCGACGAGTCCCATCCCGCGCCGGCCACCGAGGCTGAGCTCGCGGGCTGCCACGAGCTCATCGAGTCGTGGCTCGCCGACGAGGTGCGCGACAACCCGGTGCTCCTCGCCATCGACCGCGACCCGGCCGAGCGTCGTTGGTACGTGCGCCTGAAGGGCGAAGAGCGCGAGACCATCGCGGTCTGGCTCACCCTCGGTCAGCGCACGCTGCAGTACGAGACCTACGTGATGCCGGCACCCGAAGAGAACCACGCCGAGCTCTTCGAGTATCTGCTCCGCCGCAACGAAAAGCTCTATGGCCTGGCCTTTTCCATCGGTGCCGAGGACGCGGTCTACCTGCGCGGCCAGCTCTCCGTGGCGGCGGTCGAACGCGCGGATCTCGACCGCATCCTCGGGTCGTTGTACGTCAGCGTCGAGCGGTTCTTCCGCCCTGCCATGCGCATCGGATATGCTTCGCGGTTTCGCGGCTGATTCGACTGCTTCTCGTTGCTTTTCAATTCATGCGACTGCTACGGTCTGCATGGGCTCGGGGAGCCTGGTACCGATCGATCGGGGAAGTACGGTCGGAACCAGACACTCCCCGGGCCTGCCCGGCGCCGTCCCCCGTCGAGCTGTTCCGCCGGGAGACGGCGTTGGCACTTTTCGGGAGCCCCCTCGTCTCGGCTACCGTGCCGCGCCATGCGGTTGCAGATCATCGGTGGCGGCAAGATGGGCGAGGCACTCCTCGGGGGCCTGCTCCAGAAGTTGTGGGCCGACCCGGCCGACCTGGCGGTGATCGAAGCGGTGCCCGCCCGGCGCGCCGAGCTGACGGCCGGCTTCCCCGGCGTGGGCGTGCGCGACACGATCCTGCCCGGCGTCGACGCGATCGTCGCGGTCAAGCCCGATGCGGTCGAGGGCGTGTGCCGGACGCTCGGTGCCGCCGGCGTGGGCCGTGTGCTGTCGATCGCCGCCGGGGTGACCATCGCCCGGCTCGAGCGCAGCCTTGCCACCTCCGCGGCCGTGGTGCGGGCCATGCCCAACACCCCGTCGCTCGTGGGCCTGGGCGCGGCCGCCATCTCCGGCGGCACCCACGCCGGTCCCGACGACCGCGCGTGGGCCGAGTCGATCCTGTCGTCGGTGGGCACGGTCGAAGTGCTCGACGAATCGCTGCTCGACGCGGTCACCGGCTTGTCGGGGTCGGGTCCGGCGTACGTGTTCCTCCTCGCCGAAGCGCTCATCGCCGCCGGGGTGGCGGCCGGGCTGCCGGCCGAGGTGAGCGTGCGCCTCACCGAGCAGACCCTCCTCGGCGCGTCGACGTTGCTGGCGGCGTCGGACGATCCGCCCGAGGTGCTGCGCCGCAACGTGACCTCACCTGGGGGCACGACCGCCGCCGGGCTCGCGGTCTTCGATGCCGCGGGCTTTCGCGACATCGTGACCGACGTCGTGGGCGCCGCTACTGCGCGATCGCGGGAACTGGGTAGGGTGACGGGCAGCGGAGAAGGGTTGTCCACGTGACGCAGTTCGAAACACGCGAAGCGCCCCGAGCGGGCAAGACGCTCGAGACGCGCCAGCCTCGCCAAAGGCTCGACGAGCACGAGGTGCGCCCCGGTTTTCTCGCGGTGGCCGAAGCGGCGGCCGCGATGCGCGTGTCGACCATGACGGTGTACCGACTCATCAAGGCCGGCGATCTCGCGTCGGTCCGGGTGGGCACGTCGTACCGCATTCGCGAAGACGACGTCCACCGGTACCTCGCGGCGCGCTGCGTCGGCCTCGGCTGACCGACCACGTGACGCTGCGCTACGACACCATTTCGTTCCTGTCCGACTACGGGAACGACGACGAGTTCGTCGGCATCGTCAAGTCGGTGATCCGCTCGATCGCCCCCGACGCCGCGGTCATCGACATCACCCACGCCGTGGCGCCCCACGACGTGCGCGCCGGCGGACTCGCCTTGGCGCGCAGCGCGGCGTACCTGTGCCCGGGCGTGGTGCTCGGCATCGTCGACCCGGGGGTGGGCACCGCTCGCCGTGCGGTGGCCATCGAAGTCGGCGACGGCGCCTCGGTGCTCGTCGGGCCCGACAACGGCCTCTTCGCCCCTGCGGTGGCCATGGTCGGCGGCGCGACCGCGGCCTACGAGCTCACCAACACCGAGTACCACCTGCCGGCACCCGGCGCGACCTTCGCCGGACGCGATGTGTTCGCGCCCGTGGCTGCGTACCTGTGCGACGGTGTCGCGCTCGACGAGCTCGGCACCGCGATCGACCCGCACACGCTCACGCCGGGCATCTTCCCCCTCAGCCGGTACGAGAACGACGCGCTCGTGTGCGAGTCCTTGTGGATCGACCGCTACGGCAACGTGCAGCTCAACATCGCGGCCGACGATCTCGAATCCTTCGGCGAACGCGTGCGCATCATCGTCAACGGGCGGCCGCGCGTCGCCGTCCGTGCCGCGAGCTATGCCGGGGTGCGGGTGGGCGAGGTCGGCCTGGTCGTCGATTCGTACGGGTTGCTCTCCTTGTGCGTCGATCGCGGCTCGGCCGCGCTCGAGCTCGGCGTGCACGCGGGTGCCCAGGTCATCATCGAACGGTTCGACCCCGGCGACGAACCGCGCGAAAGCGTTCCGATCCAACTGCTACCCCGCTCCGGAGGTGCACGATGAGGATGGGGACCACCGTCGCCGTCGGCATATTGCTGCTCGTGATCCTGTTCGCCAGCGCGATGCAGTTGTTCTTCCTCGCGAAATGACGGTGCCGCGACGCGGCTACACCGTTGCCGCGAGCCGGTCACGCGTGAACCGTGTCGCGCCGCGCACGTTCAGCGCGATCGCGAGCGACCACATCACGGCGCCGACGAGCACCGAGATCGCCGGGTCCACGAGTAACAACCCCGTCGCCTGACCGAGCGCGAGGAAGATCAACGGCAGGATCACCGCTCCGCCGAGCTGGTTCGCCTCTTGCGCGGTGCGGGCGCGCGCCGAGACGCGCACCATCACGCCGAGACCGAGCGCGGCGATCGCCGGCGCGACCCAGAAGATCATCAGCAGCCACAGCCGCGTCGGTACGAACACGCGATGCATCACCGGCCACGCCACGACGTTCGACACGATGGCGAACCCGAGGAACCCGATCCACGACACCGCCACCGCCGGCAGGAACGCGGTGAGCAGCTTGCCGATGTAGAGGTCGCGGTCGCGCACCGGCAGGTGCAGCAGCGCCTCGATCGTGCGGCGCTCCTTCTCGCCCGCGAACGCATCGGCGGCCACGACGGCCGAGACCATCAGCGGCACGATGAGAAAGAGCGGCGCCAACAAGTAGCCGTTCACGAGCACCACGAGCTGTTGGCGCGGGGGAAGCCGGGTGATCGGTTCCGCGACGTCGCCGGGCAGGCGATCGAGGAACTGGCCGACGTTCGGGCTCGCCGTGTGCGCGGCGATCAGCCCGATCACGGTGGGCAGCACGACGAGCAACAACATCGGGACGAGCAGCATCGGCAACCACAGCGCCTTCGAACGGCGCACCGCGCGGAGGTCCTTCTCGACCACCACGCGCACCACCGACCAATCGATGCGGACGCGATCGGCCTTCATGCGATCCTCGATTCGATCTCGAAGTAGACCTGCTCCAGCGTGTCGGGTTGCAGCGTCGCGCCGTAGACGTCGACCGAGCGCGTCACCAACCCGGCGACGAGCTGCGGGGCGCGGCAGCGGTCGTCGACGCGCAACGTGGCGCCGCCGGTCGACGGTTCGGCGACGAGCACACCGGGACACCCGCGCAGGAACGCCAATGTCGAGACACCCGCGCAGGAACGCCAATGTCGAGACATCGGCGGTTCGCCCGAGATCGAGCTCGAACGCGGTGCCCGGCCACAACGCGGCCGCGAGCTCCTGCGGGCGACCGAAGGCGTGGAGACGGCCCCGATCGAGGATCGCCGCTCGATCGGCGAGGCGCCCGGCCTCGCCGAGGAAGTGCGTGCACAACACGATGGTCCGGCCTTGGGTGGCCAGCGTCGCGATCAGGTCGAGCACCGCGCGCGTACCGCTCGGATCGAGGCCCGACGTCGGCTCGTCGAGGATCAGCACCTCAGGTTCGTGCACGAGCGCCCGGATCAGCGCGACCCGCTTGCGTTGCCCGGTCGACATGCCTTGCACCGGCACGTCGCGCCGGTCCGCGAGGCCGAACTCCTCGAGCATTGCGTCGATGCGGGTGCGCGCCGGGCCGGCCTTCATCCCCCGCAGGCGCGCCGCGAACCAGAGGTTCTCGAACGCCGTGAGCCGATCGTCGAGCCCGGCGTTCTCGGTCAGCACGCCGGTGCGGCGGCGGACCTCGTCGCCGTCGCGGCCAGGGTCGAGGCCGAGCACCGATGCGGATCCGGAGTCAGCCGCCAGGACACCGTTCAACAACCGGACCGTCGTGGTCTTGCCCGCGCCGTTCGGGCCGAGGAGCGCGAGCACCTCGCCGTGGTCCACTTCGATGCTGAGGTCCTCGAGTCCCGCGCCACCGGGGAAGAGGCGACGAAGGTGTCGGGTGCGTATCGCCGGTGTGGTGGTCACGAGCTACCCATCGGCAGCCGCCGGCCATCGGTGATCGATTCGCGGGCTCAGGCGGATGCGCCGCGCAGCGCGGCCAGCACCGACGCCACGCGGGATGCCTTGGCCGAGGGCGGCGCCGGTGCGAGCGTGGTCGTGGTGGCCGGCGAACCGTCCTGGCGGGCCGCGCCGACGCCGCCACCGGTGGCCTTCGGGGCCGTCGTCGTCGGGGCGTTGCCCTTCGGCGAAGTCGGCCGGGGAGTCTCGGGCGCAGGCTCGGCCACTGGCGGCTCGGGCGCGGGAGGTTGGGTCACCGCGGGCGGCGGGTCCTGTTGGGGCGGGGGCGCAGCCGCCTCGCCGGCCACCTTCATGAACCGGTGCGTGGTGTACAGGGCGTTGCCCACCCACACCACGCCCACCCCGACCCGGGTGAACTCCGGATCCATGATGTTGGCGTAGTGACCGGGGCTCGCGATGAAGGCGTTCATGATCACCGTGACGTTGCCGCCCGTGCCCACGTTCTCGCCCAGCTTCAGCCAGTCGGCGGTGACCCCGGCGCTGATGGGGCTGGCGTGGGAGATGCGCCCGGCGGCCGCCATCTGCTCGGCCCAGTCGCGGGCCAGGGATCGCAACTCGACGTCGACGACGAGGGGGGCGAGGCCGCCCTTGGCGCGTGTGGCGTTCAACGACGCCACGAACGCGTTCTCGTCACCCGCCGGGTTCTCCGGGGTGGCCTGCACCGGACCCGCCACCATGGCGAAGAGCGCCAGCAGGGCAACGACGACGGCCGCGGCGAGCAGCCGGGGTGATCGGGCGTCGGACGCTGGGTGAGGCGCGAGAAGAGGCACACCCGGGTCATCGACGCGCCCAACGAACGCCTTGAGTGGTCTTTATGACCACTAATCGTGATCTTTGCCCGGTCGGGCTGATGTGGCACGATTCGGCCTTGGGGGAAGGGGCCCGGTGAATCTCGCGAGCATTCTCGAGCACGGTCGGCGCGACGCCCCCGCACTCGTCCACGACACCGAGACCTGGACCTACGGCGCGCTCCGCGCGGCCGTCGGCGAGCTGGCCATCCGGCTGAGCGCCGAAGGGCTGGCCGCCGGCGATCACGTCGGGCTGCTCGCCGGGAACAACCCCAGCTTCGTGGTGGGGGCCTTCGCCGCGCTCAGCGCCGGGCTCGTCGTGGTACCGCTCAACCCGCTCAGCCCACCCCTCGAACTGGCCCGCGAACTGGCGCTCACCGAGGTGCGCGTCGTGCTCGCCGACGACGCATCGGCCGCCGAGCACGGCCACCGGGCGCGAGCGCTCGGCGCCGACCGCATGCTCGTCGTGGCGCCTCAGCGCTTCACCGGCCCGGCGCCCCTCGCGGCCCGCCCCGTCGCGGTCGACCCCGACGCCCCGGCGTTCTTGTTGTTCACCAGCGGCACCGCCGGCCCGCCGGCCGCCGCGACCCTGCTGCACCGCAACCTGCGCGCCAACCTCGACCAGGTCGCGGCGCATCCTGGCGCGGCGATCTTCCCGGCCGACGTGGTGCTCGGCGTGGCACCGCTCGGTCACGTCTTCGGACTGAACGCGGTGCTCAACCCTGCGCTCTTTGCGGGAGCGTGCGTGGTCCTCATCGAGCGCTTCGATCCGGTGCCGACGCTCACGCTCATCGGCGATCGTCGGGTCACCATCGTCAGCGGACCACCCGCGTTGTGGGACGCCCTCGCCGGTGCCTGCGTCGACCCGACGGTGTTCGCCAACGTGCGCCTGGCTCTCAGCGGCGCGGCGCCGCTCGAGCCGCGCACGGTCGAGGCCGTGCAGCACCGGTGCGGGCTGCGCCTGCAACAGGGGTACGGGCTCACCGAGGCCGCGCCGGTGGTGGCCCTGGCCGTGGGCACCGACGCGCCGGCGGCGTCGGTCGGCGTGCCGGTGGCCGGGCTCGAGGTGCGCATCGTCGACGAGCTCGGGGCCGACGTGCTCATCGGCGACGAAGGCGAGCTCTGGGTGCGCGGCCCGAACGTGTTCGCCGGGTACTGGGGTGACCCCGATGCCACCGACCTCGCCCTCACCCACGACGGATGGCTCCGCACCGGCGACGTCGCCGTGGTCGACGAGCACGGCTGGATCACCCTGGTCGATCGGTTGAAGGACCTCATCATCGTGTCGGGGTTCAACGTGCACCCGGGCGAGGTCGAATCGGTGCTCCTCACCCACCCGGCGGTGGCCGACGTGGCGGTGACCGGCGTGGCGCATCCCGGTACGGGCGAGCGGGTCGAGGCCACGGTGGTGCTCGTCGACGGCGCCGACGCAACCGCCGCCGAGCTGGTGGGGCACTGCCGCGAACGGTTGGCGCGCTACAAGGTCCCGGCCGAGGTGCACCTGGTCGACGCACTGCCCCACGGGATCACGGGGAAGGTGCTCCGCCGGACACTTCGGGCCCCCGACTGACCGGTCGGGGCGAGGTGATCAAGAAGCCGGAGAACAACAGCAGGATCCCGGCCACGAGCGTCACCGCGAACCCTTCCATCTCGGCGAGCACCGAGTTCAACAGGCCGCCAGCGGACAACACGAGCGTCCCCGCGGCGATGAGACCGTTGGCCACGGCCAGGCGCCGAGCGCCCGCATCGCGCACCTTCAACAGGCGCGCTGCGCTCCACAACGCGCCCCCCAACAGCACCGTCGCACCGACCCCCGACGCAGTGGCCGCGAACGCCCGGGGGAGGGGTCCGAACACCGCGGAGCCCTGGGGGAGCGCGTCGCTCGGCACCGGCGCCCGGAACGGCGCCGCGAACACCACGCCGCCGCCGAAGGCCACGCCGACCGTGGTCATGAACGCCACCATTCTGGCCACCGGTGGCGTCGCCAGCAGGTACCACGTGCCGAGGGCCAGCACCGGCACGTTGATCACCGCGCCGAACGCGTAGAACACCCGGAACGAGCCGCCCGTCCACCCGAACGAGGCGCCCCACCACGCGGCGCCCGCGGCGATCGCGAACAACACCAGCGCGACCGACCAGGCCAGCTCCTGGGGCTTGCGGCGGTCGAACCACCGTTCTGCGGTCGCCGCCGCGAAGCCCAACGCCGCGAGGGTGGCCGCCGCGGCCAACGCGCTCTGCAACTCCATCCGCCGCAGGATACGAGCCGCCGCCCACCTCCTCATATTCGTGCCGTGCGGCTTCCTCCGATTCGTGCCGTGCGGGCTCCTCCGATTCGTGCCGTGCGGGCTCCTCCGATTCGTGCCGTGCGGGCTCCTCACATT
>JBKJKR010000176.1:0-2626 GCA_046597135.1 Acidimicrobiales bacterium
GCACGCACCTTGGGCCATTGCGCTGCGCGAGCGGCTGCGCGAGCTGTGGGGCGTCGACCCCGAGATGTTGTGGAGCGACGACGGCATCGTCGTGCGTCTCGCCGAGGCAGTAGACGAGTTCTCGATCGACGCACTGTCGGTCGACCCGGCCGACATCGACGAGCTCGTGGTCAGCCATCTCCCCTCGACCGCGTTGTTTGCGTCGCGATTTCGTGAGTGCGCGGCTCGCGCGTTGCTGTTGCCGCGTCGCCGACCCGACCGCCGGACACCGTTGTGGCAGCAACGCCAACGGGCCGCCGATCTGCTGACGGTGGCGGCCAAGTATCCGCAGTTCCCGATGCTGCTCGAGACGATGCGCGAGTGCTGCAACGACGTGTTCGATCTGCCGGCGTTGCGCGGCGTGCTCACCGACATCCGCTCGCGGCGCGTGCGGGTCGTCGCCGTCGACAGCCAGAAGGCGTCGCCCATGGCGCAGTCGCTGCTGTTCGGGTGGATCGCGGTGTACATGTACGAGAACGACGCACCGTTGGCCGAACGACGCGCCGCGGCACTCGCGCTCGATCGCGATCTGCTGCGCGAGTTGCTCGGTGCCGAGGAACTGCGTGAGCTGCTCGACCCCGACGTGCTGGCCACCCTCGAGTTCGAGTTGCAGCGGCTCGTCCCCGAACGCCAGGCCTACGACGTCGACACCGTGCACGATCTCGTGCGGGTGCTCGGCCCACTCACCCGCGTCGAGATCGACCTTCGTTGCACGGGTGATGCCACTGCCTGGATCGACGAGCTGCTCGCGCAGCGTCGCGCCATCGAGGTGCAGGTGGCCGGTCAGCTGCACGTGGCGGCGGCCGAGGACGCGGCGCGGCTGCGCGACGCGCTCGGCACCGCGCTGCCGCCCGGGCTGCCGGCGGCGTACACCGATCCGGTCGAGGACCCGCTCGGTGATCTGATCGCGCGCTATGGCCGCACGCACGGCCCGTTCGTGGCGCGCGACGTGGCCACCCGCTTTGCCCTCGAGGCCGAACGCGTGCATCCCGTGCTCGACCGGCTCGTCGCGTCCGGGCGTCTCGTGCGGGGCGAGTTCCGACCCGAGGGTCTGTCGCGCGAATGGTGCGATGCCGACGTGCTGCGCCAGCTCCGACGTCGGTCGCTCGCTGCGCTGCGCCGCGAGATCGAACCGGTCGAGGCCGATGCCTACGCCCGGTTCCTCCCGGCGTGGCAGGGCATCGGCGTACCGCGACGCGGCATCGACGGCGTGGTCGAGGCCATCGGCGTGTTGCAGGGCGCAGCCATCCCCGCCAGCGCGCTCGAGACCGACGTGCTCGCGGCTCGCGTCGTGGGGTATCGCGCCGCCGATCTCGACGCGTTGTGCACGGCGGGCGAGGTCGTGTGGATCGGCTCGGGTGCCTCAGGCGCGGCCGACGGCCGGGTGCGGTTGTACTTCCGCGACCAGGTCGCGGCCCTGGCACCCGCGCCGGTCGACGTGCCGGGTGACGATCCCACCCGTTCCGCGCCGCACGGTGCTTCAGAGTTGCACACCGCGTTGCTGGCCCAGCTCGAACGGAGTGGCGCCTCGTTCTGGACCGACCTGGTGCGCGCCGCGAGCGACGCCGGTCAGCCGTACGACGACTCGTCGGTGCTCGCCGCGCTGTGGGATCTGGTGTGGGCCGGTGACGTCACCAACGACTCGCTCGCGCCGGTGCGGTCGTTCGTCGGTGGCTCGCGGTCGCGCACCGCAGGGGGCCGTGGCGCGGCCCGGGGGCGGCCACGGCCCGGTCGACTCACCCGGCTCGGGCCACCGGCGGGTGCCGGGCGTTGGTCGCTCGTGCGCGCGCTCACCCAACCGCGTCCCGACGCCACCGTCGTGGCGCACGCACTGGCCTTGCAGCTGCTCGAGCGGTACGGCGTGCTCACGCGCGAGTCGGCGTTGGGCGAAGGGGTCACCGGCGGGTTCGCGGGCGTGTACCCGGTGCTCAACGAGCTCGAGGCCCGGGGCCAGGTGCGCCGGGGGTACTTCGTGGCCGGGCTCGGTGCTGCACAGTTCGCTCTGCCCGGCGCGGTCGACCGCCTCCGCGCGGAGCGCACCGCAGCGGACGCCGCCCTGGCCGATCGGCCGGTGGCGAGCGGATCACCCGTGCTGGTGCTCGCCGCGACCGATCCGGCCCAACCGTTCGGCGCCGCACTGCCGTGGCCCGAAACGGCCTTCCGCCCGGCGCGCGCCGCGGGGGCCCACGTGGTGCTGCACGACGGCGCGTTGTGCGCCTACCTCGAACGGGGCGACAAGAGCGTCGTCACCTTCGGGACCGACCACTCCCGATGGGCCCGCGCCCTCGTCGAACGCAAGGTGAGCGGTCGGGTCAAGCGCGTCGAGCTCACCAAGGTCGACGGTGTGCCCGTGCGCGAGCACGCGGCGGCCGCTGCGTTGCGCGCGGTGGGCTTCGTCGACAGCTACCGGGGCCTGCTGTTGCCGTGACAGCGTCGTCGTCGAGCGCGACGGGTGGCCTACCGCGTCACGGGGTAGCGGGCGTCGGGTCAGAGCGCGAACACGCCGTCGAGCAGCAGCCGCACCGCGGCCGCCACCGTTACCGCGCCCAACGCGGCGCCCGAGCTCCGTTCGAACATGCGGTGCTCG
>JBKJKR010000092.1:0-5267 GCA_046597135.1 Acidimicrobiales bacterium
ACCGCAAACATGTTCGGGTTCTGGGACTGGGTGGGTGGGCGATACAGCTACGACTCGGCGATCGGCCTGTCGTTGATGGTCGCGATCGGCGCCGACCACTTCACCGCGATGCTCGCAGGCTTCCGCGCCATGGACGAGCACTTTCGCACCGCGCCGTTCGCCCAGAACCTGCCGGTCGTGCTCGGGTTGCTCGGCATCTGGTACACCAATTTCTTCGGCGCGCAGAGCCATGCGGTGCTGCCGTACAGCCAGGCCATGGCCCGGTTCCCCGCGTACCTCCAGCAACTCGACATGGAGTCGAACGGGAAGTCGGTCGACCTCCACGGTCGCCGGGTGGGCATCGACACCGGGCCCGTCGTGTGGGGCCAGCCCGGCACCAACGGCCAGCACGCGTTCTATCAACTGATCCATCAGGGGACCAGGCTGATCCCGGCCGACTTCCTCGCGTTCGCCCACCCCGACCATGCGTCGCTCGGCGAGCACCACGATCTGCTGCTCGCGAACTGTCTCGCCCAGACCGAAGCGCTCGCGTTCGGCAAGCCCGCGGCGACGCTGCGCGACGAGGGCGTCGCGAGGGCGCTGGTCCCGCATCGGACCTTCGAGGGCAACCACCCCACCACGACCATCGTGGCCGATCGTCTCGACCCGTTCACCCTGGGTGCGCTCGTGGCGCTCTATGAGCACAAGGTGTTCGTGCAAGGAGCGGTGTGGGGCATCAACAGCTTCGACCAGTGGGGCGTCGAGCTCGGCAAGGTCCTGGCGAAGCGCATCGAGCCCGAGGTCGTCGCGCTCGACGATCCCCCGCCATCGCACGACAGCTCGACGAACGCGCTGCTGGGCGAACTGCGAGCCCGTCGGCGGCGCTGACCTCGTCGAGCGGGCGCGACGGGGCCCTTTGTCACGCCCCGCGTGCTGGCAAACGGGTTGCGGACCCGGCATGCTGGGCAGTACGTACGAACGTCTTAGGGGGCGTTATGGACATTCCTCGCATCATCTCGGTCGACGACCATGTGGTCGAGCCGCCCGAGCTGTGGACCGAGCGTCTGCCGGCCGAGTATCGCGACCGCGGTCCCCGAGTCGTGCGCGAGAAGGCCAAGTTCGACTTCGCGGGCGGTGTGTTCAAGTTCGAGCGCAACGCGCCGGACGGCGATTGGTGCGACATCTGGTTGTACGACGATCTCGTCTACCCGTTCCCGAAGCTCTCGGCGGCCACCGGCTTCGAGAACCTCGACAACGAGCCGGTCACCTTCGAGCAGATCCGTCCCGGCTGCTACAAGCAGAAGGAACGCCTCGAGGACATGTCGGCCAACCACATGGACGCCTCGCTCTGCTTCCCGAACGTGCTCCCCCGCTTCTGCGGTCAGGCCTTCCACGAGCGCCAGGACAAGGTGCTCGCCCTCCTGTGCGTGCAGGCCTACAACGACTGGATGATCGACGTCTGGTGCGCCGGTGACGGCAAGGACAAGCTCATCCCCCTCACCATCGTGCCCCTGTGGGACGCCCAGCTCGCCGCCGCCGAGATCCGGCGTTGTGCGGCCAAGGGCAGCCACGCCGTGGCGTTCAGCGAGAACCCCGTGCCCCTGGGCCTGCCGTCGGTGCACGACAAGAACGGGTTCTGGAACCCGTTCTTCGAGGCGTGCGAGGAGACCGAGACGGTCGTCAACATGCACATCGGCTCGAGCTCGAAGATGCCGTCCACGTCGCCCGACGCGCCGTTCATCGTGAGCTCGATCCTCACGTTCCAAAACGCCATGGGCTCCATGGTCGACTACATCATGTCCGGTCTGTTCGACCGGTTCCCGAAGCTCCGCATCGCCTACTCCGAGGGCCAGGTCGGTTGGGCGCCGTACGTGCTCGAGCGCGCCGACAAGCTCTGGGAGGAGCGCAAGGGCGCGATCAGCGACTTCGGCTCGAAGCTCGCGATGCCGCCGTCGACCTACGTGCACGACCACATCTGGTTCTGCATCTTCGACGACGAGACGGGCCTCGCCAACCGCGATCGCATCGGCATGGATCAGATCACCTTCGAGGTCGACTACCCCCACGCCGACTCCACGTTCCCGGTCAGCAAAGAGGTCGCGACCAAGATCGTGCAACGGGCCGGTCTCACCGAGGCCGAGACCTACAAGCTGCTCCGCGGCAACGCGATCCACCTGTACAACCTCGACAAGCTGCACGGCATCACCAAGTAGCCGGTCGCTTCCCCGCCGACGAGTTCGCCACCGAGCCGTGGATCTCTTCCAACGAGAGTCCGCAGCTCGGGCGCGTCTCGACCCGATGTGGTTCGACTACCTGGCGGGCGGCGCCGGCGAGGAGCGAACCGTCCGAGACAACCGCGACGCGTGGGCGTCGTGGTCGGTGCGACCCCACTACCTGCGCGACGTGCGCGGCACCAGCGCGGCGACCACGTTGCTCGGTGTGCCGAGTCCGTCGCCCGTGGTCGTCGCCCCCACCGCGATGCACCGCCTGTTCCATGCCGACGGTGAGCTCGCCACTGCCGCAGGAGCGGCGGCCGCGGGCATCACCTACACGGTGTCCATGGCGGCCACGACGTCCTTGGAGGACATCGCCGCGAGTGCGCCCGGCGCACCCCGATGGATGCAGCTGTACATGTTCGCCGATCGTGGCATCACCCGAGCCTGCTGCGAGCGTGCTGCAGCAGCCGGGTTCACCGCACTCGTCCTCACCATCGACAGCCCGGTCACCGCACGCAACCTGCGCAACGAGCGCAACGGCTTCAACGTCCCGCCGGGCCTGACGCTGCCGAACCTCGCCCCACCCGGCGCACTCGACCTCGACATCTGGGGCATCGTCAGTGCCTACGACGCCGCGGTCACGCCGGCCGACATCGCCGAGGTCTCGGCGTGGGGCGGCGGGTTGCCGGTGGTGGTGAAGGGGCTGGTGCGCGGCGACGACGCCCGGCGCGCCGTCGATGCCGGTGCCGCGGCGATCGCCGTGTCGAACCACGGCGGCCGCCAACTCGACACGTGCATCGCCACCGCCCGCGCGCTCCCCGAGGTGGTCGACGCGGTCGCCGGTGATGCCGAGGTCTACGTCGATGGTGGCGTGCGCGCCGGCATCGACGTGGTGAAGGCCTTGGCGCTCGGTGCGCGCGCCGTGCTGGTCGGCCGCCCGGTCATCTGGGGGCTGGCCACCGACGGCGGGGCCGGTGTCGAGGCCGTCTTGCGCGAGCTCACCGACGACACCGCACGGGCGCTTGCGCTGTGCGGCGTGACGTCGCCGCTCGACGTGACCCGCGACCTGCTCACCTGACTGCGCCGATCTCGGCGATGGCGGTCAGCCGACGGTGGGCGGCAGGTCTGAGGCGCGGATGAGGTCGGCGAACGGGTAGCGCAACGGATCGATGATCGCGAACGGTGCGTCGAGCACGATCGTGGCATCGGCGTGGTGGGGTGCCGCGGCGCGCACGGCATTGGTCTGGGCCACGGTGTCACCTTCGAGGAAGACGAGCATCGTCCCGAGGCCGTCGCGGGTGGCCGACGACAAGCTCATGATGCCGTGCACGCCGTCGAGCGCGACAACCGCCGGCGCCCACGTGTCGCGGTACCACGCGCTCACCGTGTCGTCGCCGCGGCGCTGCACGACGAGCAGTGCGGTGTGCCCGACGAACGCCACGTCCTCGGGCAGGCAGGTTCGCGACGGATCGGCAACCGCCCACTGCATCGGCATGACGTCGCCTTCGCGCACGGCCTTCTTGTCGGCCGGGAACGTCATGCGGTTGCCGTCGTAGAGCTTGTCGCGCAGCACCGTCATGTCGGCGAACGCGTTGCCCGGGTCGCCGCACAGCGTGTAGATGGTGAGGAAGGTGCCCCGCTTGTTCGCGAACCCCGATGCCGGGTCGACCACGCGCACCGCGTGCAGCTCGGGGGTGGCCACGTAGCGCCGACCGAGCATGATGCCCGGCATCGACACGTTCGGCGGCACATGTTCGAGGTCGTACCAGCGGTTCCATTCCTCGATGCTGTCGGCATCGCAGTCGAGCCCGGCAAAGATGATTCCTGTCGCGTCCATGTGCGGACACTAGACAACGAAGCCGCGCCCGAGCGCTGCCGGGACGGGCGGCATAGTGTCGGCCGGATGACGTGGACGCTCAGCTACTGCACCCTCGATCGGTCGCCGATGTTCGGTCTGCCCGACACCCTCGAAGCCCAGTTCCGTGCCGCGAATCGCGCCGGGTTTCCCATGGTCACCCCCGACATCTTCAGCCTCCGCGCGTATCGCGACCTCTACGGGTCGGCCTACGGCCTCCGGACCGTGGCCGACGAGTGTGCGATCGCGGTTTACGACCTGAGCGGTGTGACCATCACCGACGACGCGTCGACGTCGCTCGCGGAGCTCGACGAGTTCCTCGAGTTCGCCCGCGCGCTCGATGCGACCTGGGTGCAGTCGCGCATGCCCGTCGACAACGCCGAGTCGCGAGCTGTGTATCGCGAGGCCGCGCGCCGCACCGCCGACGCGGGGTTCGGGTTCGCGTTCGAGTACAGCCCGTTCGTGCCGATCAACAACCTGCGCGCCGCCGCCGAGTTCGTGGGCTCGGTGGCCGAGCATTGCCCCCGCCAAGCGCTCATCATCGACACCTGGCACTTCTATCGAACCGGCGACACGCTCGACGATCTCCGGGCCCTCGACCCGGCGTTGTTCGGATATCTCCAGGTCGACGACGCCTTGCCACTCGGACCCGACCTGCGCTTCGACACGCTGAACCGACGCGCCATGCCCGGTGACGGCCTGCTGCCGTTGCGCGAGTTCCTCGAGACGTGCGAGGCCTGCGGGTTCGACGGGGTCATCTCGGTCGAGGTCATGAGCGAGGCCCACCGGCACATGGAGCTCGACGAGTACATCGGCACCGTCGCCCACAAGTCGAACGCTCTCCTCGCGTCGGTGCAGGCCTAGCCGGCCCGGTGCAGCTCGGTGGCGAAGAGGCTGGTGACGCGCGCCCATGCGTGGGCGGCCGAGTCGGCGTGATACGCCGGTGAGCCATCACGGAAGAACCCGTGGTCCGCGCCTTCGTACACCACGAGCTCGTCGGCGTGGCGGGACTGCAGCTCCGCGAGATCCTCAGCCGGCACGTACTGGTCGAGGGAACCCATGGATATGGCGAGCGGGCACGTCGGTGCCGGCAGCCCGCTCATGTTGACGCCGTAGAACGGAGCCGCGGCATCGACGAGCCCCCGCGACGCGGCGAGGTACGACAAGCGCCCGCCCATGCAGAAGCCCATGGCACCGAGGCGCGTGCATCCGAAGTC
>JBKJKR010000181.1:0-8253 GCA_046597135.1 Acidimicrobiales bacterium
TCTGCTGTTCCAGCTGACCGACGACGAGGAGGTGGCCCGAGCCCGCGGGCCGTGAGGACGGCGAGGAGGAAGTCCCCCTGCTGCAGCGCAAGGCGGCCGAGTTCCTGAAGGCCTACCGCGACGCCGGCGCGGCAGAGATCTCGATCGGCGATGACGAACGCCTCCCGACCAGTCTTCGGCTTGCGAGCACCTTCGAGCTCGCCGACGAGGACATGGGGCTCTACCTCGAAGAGCTGTCGTTGGACCCGTGGGCGCGTGGCCTTGATTGGCACACGCCGCCGCCACAGGACCGGCTCGACGCGTTCAACGTCATCGTCATCGGTGGTGGGTTGGGTGGCCTCAACGCCGGGATCCAGTTGAAGCGCAGCGGCATCCCGTTCACCGTCATCGAGAAGAACGCCGACGTCGGCGGTACGTGGTTCGAGAACCGGTATCCGGGGTGCCGGGTCGACACCCAGAGTCGTTCGTACACGAACCTCTTCGGCGTCGACTACAGCTATCCCTACCCGTACTGCCCGGCGTCCGAGAACGAGCGCTACTTCCACTGGATCGCGGACCGGTTCGAGATGCGCGACGACATTCTCTTCGAGACCGAGGTGCGATCGGTTACGTGGGACGAGACCACCGGCGAGTGGCACGTGTCCATCGACGGCCCCGATGGTGAGCGCGTGTTGCGGGCGAACGGCGTCATCACCGCCGTGGGCTTCCTCAACCGTCCGAAGCTGCCCGACATCGAAAGGATGGCAGACTTCCAAGGTCCGTCGTTCCACTCGGCGCGCTGGCCGGAAGACCTCGAGCTCAAGGGCAAGCGCTTCGCGGTCATCGGCACCGGGGCGAGCGGCTACCAGCTGATCCCCGAGCTCGCGCTCGATGCCGAACACGTGGTCATCATGCAGCGCACACCGCAGTGGATGATGCCGACGCCGGGCTACCGCACGCCGTATCCGACCCAGGTGAACTGGCTCGACCGGAACTTGCCCTTCTACACGAACTTCATGCGGTTCCGAGCGGCCGTGTCGATCCGCTTCCTGTCGGACTTCAGCGAGATCGATCCGGACTTCGACGATCCCGACGCGTGCAGCGCGGCGAACAAGATGATGCGAGACGCGTCGCTCGCGTTCCTCCAGTCCAAGCTCGACGACCCGGACCTCGTGCGCCGGATGACGCCCCCGCACCCGTATCTGTCCGCGCGTCCCCTTGCCGTCGACAGCGAGTACAGCGTGCTCGACGTGCTCCAGTCGGACAACGTCACGCTGGTGACCGACGCGATCCGCCGGATCACCGAGACCGGCATCGAGACCGTCACCGGCGAGCACCTCGAGGTCGACGTCATCGTCTACGCCACCGGCTTCCACGCGACCGACTACCTCTTCCCGATGACGATCACCGGTCGTGAAGGCGTGACGCTCGAGAAGACCTGGGCCGAGGACGGCGCTCGCGCCTACCTCGGGTGCATGGTGCCGGGCTTCCCGAACCTGTGGATGGTCTACGGACCGAACACCAACGGCGGCATGCACCCCGCCGGCTTCCACGAGGTCGTCGGACGGTATGCGCTCGAGTGCATGGAGCACCTGATCGTCAACGACAAGCGTGCGATCGAGGTGACCGACGATGCCTACTGGCGGTACAACCACGTCCTCGACGAACGCAACGCCCGCAAGGTGTGGAGCGATCCGCGAGCGCACAACTACTACTGGACCGAGTTCGGCCGCTCCGCGGTGATGTGCCCGTTCTACCCGTGGGAGATCTGGCACTTCCTCCGACACCCATCGTTCGACGATCTCACGGTGCGTTAGTCCGGGCGCTGAAATGGCCTCGCAGGGCCGGCCCGGTCGGTGACGGGTGGGTGTGGCCGGGTTCGGCTCGCTTGTTGGAGCGTTATCCACCTCTGCGGTGGTTCACGCGCCTACAAGCTCTGCGGTCAGGTCGTGGCGAGCTCGTCGAGGTTGGTGATACGGATCAGGTTGTAGACGGCGATGTTGATCTTGGACCAGGCCCGGTTGCGTTCTCGGCCTCGGTAGCGGAGCTTGCGGCCGCCGCCGACCTGGCGGAGTGTTGCTCGGATGAGCACGCATTCCCCACGTTGCAGGAGGTGCCCCTTCTCGATGCCATCGACGGCATCGACCGTCACAGTCTCACCCGCCACCCGAGCAGATTGCCCGGTCGTCGCTCCCGGTACAGGCGCGCCGGTCGATGCAGAGCGCCGAGCGCCGAGCGGCAGAGAGGAGCGACTGTTGACGACATGTCGGGAAGCACGCGAGGATTTTCACGAGAGGGGGAGTCGCAATGGTCGACATCAAGCAGGGGCGGTGGACGGCGGAGATTGAGGGCGACTTCGTCGTGTTCATCATCGGTGCGCGGCTCAATTCGAAGTGGCAGGCCTTCAGGTCATTCGCCGACTTGGGTGGCCGCAGAGGGATGAACCACATGTTGAAGTACCTCACCGAGCACCCGGAAAAGGGTCTGCTCGGGTACGAGACGATGGGGTTCGCGAACGTCCAGTACTGGCGCTCGTTCGAACACCTCGAGGCGTTCGCCAAGGACACCGACGACCCGCACCTCGGGGCCTGGCGCAATTACTGGAAGCGCGTTGGCAAGAACACGCGTTCGGGGATCTGGCACGAGACCTACCTTGTGCGCGACGGCGAGTACGAGGCGATCTATGGGAACATGCCGGCGCGTGGGCTCGGCAAGGCCAGCCGCCTCGTGCCGGTCGCCGAATCGGTTGGAGCCCGCCAACGACTCAAGGCCGCGGCTCGCGGCTCGTCCTGATATCTGGCGCGGGAGCCGACGACCTGTTTCGCAAGTTGGTCACCGTGATGCGTGGCGATTCGGCCGATGTGGGGCCTCGATGATGCCGTCGCCACGGACGACGCGAGGGTCCACCACCCGCCCCGATTGCTTGATACACGGGTGTTCTGTACTCGCCGACCCTAGAGCGATCGCCCCGAACCTCGACGCCCTCGGCGCTTCACGAAGACGCAACGGACAGCATCGGGACACGGCAGTCAGGTCACACGTTTCGAGGATCGAGCGCCGCGCACAACGATCCCCCGAACGTCTCAAGAACGATCGGAGCTAACGGTTGGCCCAGCGACCGATGGCGTCGGCGAAGCGGTCGGTGGCGCCTTCGTGGAGCGACAGGAACAAGCTCGGTTCGGTGAGCTCGACCTCGAGCAGCAGCGGTTCGGCCCGCGCACCCTGGACGATGTCGACGCGTGCGTAGAGCACCGGCTCGCGCTCGTTGACGAGTCGCAGCACGGCATCGCCGAGCTCGCGCTCCGCATCGGTGGCCTCGGTGGGGGTCAGCTCCTCGGCGGCGAACAACGCCGTTGTGGTGAGCAGCAACTCCTTGAGGATCGGGCCTTTGCGCACCGCGTGGCTGAACGTGCCGTCGATGTACACGAGCGCCGTCTCACCCACGTCGTCGACCGACGCGATGTAGGGCTGCACCATCACCGGACGCTTGGCCCGCAACAACGACTCGATGTGTTCGCGCGCCACGTCGGCATGGTTGGGCATCGCGTAGCGAGTGGTGTCCTTCGCGCCGGCAGACACGACCGGCTTGACGACGAGCTCGCCGCGTTCGGGTAGTCGTATGGCGTCGCCCGGTTCGATCCAGGTGGTCGGCACCACCGGTATGGCCGACCGTTGCAGGTCGCGCAGGTACCGCTTGTCGAGGTTCCATTCGATGACGTCGGCCGAGTTCACCAGGGTCGACCGGAGCGACACCCGGCGGAGCCACCGGATGAACTCGTTGTGGCGCAGCGCATAGTCCCAAGTGGACCGCACGACCACGAGGTCGAACGCCGACCAGTCGACCTTGCGATCGTCCCAGACCACGACGCTGGCCTCGACACCACTCCAGATGAGCGCGTCGAGCAGCGGCGTCTCGTCATCGTCCGCGTCACGAGCGATCTCGGCGGTGACGAGCGCGACGCGGCTCACGAGGCCAGGAGCTCCGCGAACAACGCAGCGAGCACGACCGGCCGATCGCCTTGGATGCTGTGGCCCGCTCCGTCGACGGTGTGCACGACGGTCGCGGGTTGGCGGCGCAGGAGCTCTTCGACGTCCTCGGCGCCGACCACCGGGCTCAGGCCGCCGAGGTACAACGTGATCGGGGCCGCGACATCGTCGACGTGGGCCCACAGCGGGCTGAAGTACTCCGACACCGGCGTGTCGGCCGCACCCGTCTTCCACCCACGGGCCGGGTCGTAGCGCCACGACCACCGGCCATCGTCGAGCTCGCGTGCGTTGTGGAGCACGCCGCGCCGAAGCGACGACTCGGTGCGCGTGGGGTTGTGCTCGATGGTGCGGGCGAGGATCGTGTCGAAGTCGTCGAAGTACTCCGGGCCGCTGATGAAGGCCACGATGCCCTCGGCCTTCTTGTGGTCGGTGCCCGGGGTGACGTCGACGATGCCGAGTCGAGGCACGAGGTTCGGGTACTTCGCGGCGAGGCAGATCGCGGTGAGCCCGCCGAGCGACATGCCCACCACGGCCGAAGCCTTCGGCGCGAGCGCTTCGATCGCGATGGCGACGTCGTCGGCCATGGACGGCGGCCAGTAGTCGTGCTCGTCGCGCCAGTCGCTGTGGCCGTGCCCCGGAAGGTCGATGGCGACGAGCGGGCGGCCGAGCGCCAGCGCGAGCGTGTCCCAGGTGTGCGCGTTCTGCGCGCCGCCGTGCAGCAGCACGAGTTCAGGCTCGGTCGTTCCCCACACGAGCGCGCTGAGGTTCTTGCCACTCGGGAGTGCGACCGACTCGCGTCGCACGACGGGCGGCGTGTCGAAGGCCAGCCCGGCTTCAGCCGCATTGTCGGCCAGCATCGAGAACTCGTCGTAGGTCGTTCGTTCAGCCATGGTTCGTCAGCCGTTGTCGGAGGGGCGGAGGTCATCGGAGGTGCGCAGCACGGGGTTGAGCGTGAACGTGCCGGTGATGCTCGCCTCGGCGAGTGCGTGGCCCTGCATCGCCGACCGGGCGTCGGCCGCGGTGAACGGGCCGCTGAGGCCCAGCGTGGGCACGTCGAGCGCATGGACCGTGAAGCGGTAGCGGTGCACCACCTCGTCGTTCCACGGCGGGCACGGCCCGTCGTAGCCGCCGTAGACACCCTCCATGTCGGGGTCACCGGTGAACCACGACGTGTAGTCGTTGATGCCGCGAACGCCGTGAGCAGTGGGCCCGATGCGCTTGCCCTTCGGCGTGACGCCGTCGGAGTCGGCGCCCTCGCCGAGCGACGTGGCCGAGCCCGGGATGTCGACGAGCACCCAGTGCGCGAACTCGGCGCGCGGCAGCGACGCCGGCACCGTGACGCCCTCTTTGTTGACGTTGCTCGCCTCGGTCGGCGCGTCGAGGTCGATGCAGACGATCGCGAACGAGCGGGTCTCGGCGGGAGCGTCGCGCCAGGAAACGCGCGGGTTGCGGTTGGGGGCCAGCGCGACATGGCCGACCTCGGCCGGCACGCAGAACGCGAACTCCCCGGGGATCGCGCGCCCATCGGTGATACCCGTGACTTCGATGGACATTGCCACGAAACGACCTCGTTCTCTCGTGTGCCGCGAGCGTAGTTCCCGCTACTCGGTGAAGAACCCTCCGTCGGGGTGGAGCACCTCGCCGGTGAAGTAGCTCGACTCGTCACTCGCGAGGAACAGCGCCGTGTTCGCGATCTCGAGTGGCACGCCCATGCGTCCCATGGGCACGCCGTCGAGCAGTCGCTTGCCGAGCTCGGGTACCTCGGAGAGCGGCGCGGTCATGTTGGTCTCGATGAAGCCCGGGCCGATGGCGTTGACGCGTATGCCCGCTCCGGCCAGCTGACGTGCGGTGTGCTTGGTGAGCATGCACACCGCGCTCTTCGACACGCAGTACGGGAGCGGTCCGGCGTCGGGGTGCTTGCCGGCGATCGACGCGATCGTGACGATCGAACCACGAGTGCCGAGGGCCAGCATGCTCCGAACCGCCGACTGCATGGCCAGCATGGTGCCCGTGGTGTTGATCTCGAACACGCGGTTCCATTCGCGCAGCGAGACCTGCGTGAAGCGGTGCGCCGGGTCGAGCGCAACGGCGCCCTCGTCGTAGATGCGCCGGGTGATCTCGGAGGTGTTGCCGCTCACGTAGTCGGCCGACGAGACACCCGCCGCGGTGATGAGCACATCGAGCCGGCCGAACGACGCCACTGCGGCTTCGGCGAGCGCGTCGTTGTCGGATGCGCTCGCCGCGTCGGTGTGCAGCGCAACCGCGCGGCCCCCGAGTGCCTCGACCAGGGCGACGGTCTGCGCCGCGGGCTCATCGAGGATGTCGCCGATCACGATGTCGGCCCCCTCCTCGGCGAAGCGCACGGCGCATGCGCGGCCGAGTCCGTTCCCGCCCCCGGTGATCACGGCAACCTTGCCCGCGAGTCGTGCCATGCCTCGTCCCCCTTGATCTCCCCGGAAGCTAGCGCGCGCTCCGGCGCAGGTCGTGCCGTGCGCACCCGGCGCAGGGGCCCGAAACACGGTCGCGGGGTACGCTGAGCGGGATCCACTGGAGGGGGCCGATCATGGCGGAGCAGACGATCGAACGGGCCGACGACTACCGGGTGGCGTTCATCCGCATGTCCGACGGCACCACCGAGGAGTTCAACCACATCGTCGACCAGGCCAACGCGCACCTGCACGGCCACCTGGTGCCGACGCTCCTCGCGTCGCTCGAGAGCCTGGCCGGCCCCACGCTCGGCTACCGGGTCGACCGTCTCGAGCACTCCTTGCAGACCGCCACCCGAGCGCATCGCGACGGGGCACGCATCGACATGGTGGTCGCTGCGCTGTTCCACGACGTCGGCGACATCTTGGCCCCGGCCAACCACAGCGAGCTCGCCGCGTCCATCCTGCAGCCGTACCTCGACGAGGAGTCCACCTGGGTCGTGCGCCATCACGGCATCTTCCAGGGCTACCACTACTGGGACAAGCTGGGCCTCGACCCGAACACCCGCGATCGTTACCGCGACAGCCCGTTCTTCGATGCGGCCGCGCACTTCTGTGCGGCATGGGACCAGGTGGCGTTCGACCCGGACTACGACACGCTGCCGCTGTCGTTCTTCGAGCCGATGGTGCGCGAGGTCTTCGCCCGGCCGGCCACCGGCTTCAAGACCGACTGATCAACCGACGCCGGCGCGCTCAGCCGAGCGCGTCGCGGAACGCCGCCAGGTCCGCGCAGAAGAGCTCGGGTTGTTCGAACGCCGCGAAGTGACCACCGCGCGGTTGGTCGCTCCAGTGCACGATGTCGTAGCGACGTTCGGCCCACGCACGCGGAGTCTGCAAGAGCTCGTAGGGGTACACGGCGTGCCCGGTCGGGACGCTGACATAGCCGGCCCACGGCGACGTCGCGCCGGTGCCCGCGCGCGCCGACTCGCAGTAGAGGCGGGCCGCCGAGGTGGCGGTGCCGGTGAGCCAGTAGAGCATCAGGTTGTCGAGCAACCGGTCGACACGGATCGGCATGCCGTCGCGGGCGTCGGTCCACGCGTGGAACTTCTCGAGGATCCACCCGGCGAGCCCCACAGGTGAGTCCTCGAGCCCCACGCCCACGGCATCGGGACGTGTGCCCTGCAGCGCCATGTACCCCGTGCCGTGCGCGATGCGGCCGACGGCGGCAATGAACCGTTCGCGCTCGGCGTCGGTGAGCAACGACATCGGATCGTCCATTTCGGGCCCGGGCATCGCGAACAACATGTTGACGTGAATGGCGATCACGCGATCGGCATGGGCCTCGCCCAGGCGTCGGGTGACGAGCGCACCCCAGTCGCCGCCCTGCGCGACGAACCTCGGGTAGCCGAGTTGGCCCATCACGTCGGCCACCGCGTCGGCGACCGCGTGCACGTCGACACCACGGCGACGGGTCGGCCCGGAGAACCCGTAGCCCGGCATCGAGACCACGACCACGTGCCACCGTTGTCGCAACGTCTCGACGCAATCGAGGAACTCGACGATGGAACCGGGCCAACCGTGGGTGAGCACGAGCGGCGTCGCGTTCGGGTCATCCGACCGGGCGTGCAGCACGTGGACCTGCTCGCCCGCGGCTTGCACGAGGTGCTGGGGCCACCCGTTGAGCTCGGCTTCGGTGCGCCGCCAGTCGTAGCGGTTCAGCCAGTGGTCGACATAGCCCTGGAGCGCGCCGAGGTCCATGCCCTGCGCCCACGGCTCGCCCGGTGACGGCTCGGGCCAGCGCACCCGCTCGAGCCGTGCACGCAGGTCGTCGAGCTGGGCTTCGGGCACCGCGATCGTGAAC
>JBKJKR010000222.1:0-2901 GCA_046597135.1 Acidimicrobiales bacterium
CTTCTTGCACCGCACGCTTTTCGACACCGGTGATGCCCGAGGGCACCGCGATGACCATGCGGGGCTTGACCCAACGGCTCTTGTGCACCTTCTGGATGAAGTAGCGCAGCATCTTCTCGCACATCTCGAAGTCGGCGATGACGCCGTCCTTCAAGGGGCGGATGGCCACGATGTGGCTGGGCGTGCGACCGATCATGCGCTTGGCCTCGATGCCCACGGCAAGCGGCCGGCCGTCGTGCAAGTTGATGGCCAGCACGGAGGGCTCGTCGAGCACGATGCCCTCACCGCGCACGTAGATGAGCGTGTTCGCGGTGCCGAGATCGATGGCCATGTCGCGCCCGACGATCGAGCCGAACGAGCTGAAAAAATCGGCCATCGTCGCCCCTGTCACCGCGAACCGGGATCTCCGGCAGCGGCCCGCTTGGAGCGAGAGCATAGATCGAACGACCCACGAAAGCACAACGCGGTTTTCACGCTGCGCGCCGACGCGACCACGCAGCGTTCGCCAGGATCGCGCTGCGCCACCTCAGGTGTGGCGGAGCGCGATCTCGACCAGGAACATCGGCGTCAGGCCATGCCGGGGAAGAAGATGCCGATCTCGCGCGCCGCGGATTCGAGGGAATCAGAACCGTGCACGAGGTTCTCGGTGAGCTCGAGGCCGAGGTCGCCGCGGATGGTGCCGGGCGCGGCGTCGCGCGGGTTGGTGGAGCCCATCATGGTGCGCACCACCTTGAACGTGTCCTGGGGGCCTTCGAGCACCGCGACGAACGCCGGGCTGCGGCTCATGAAGGCGACCAGGTCGCCGTAGAAGCGCTTGCCCACGTGCTCGGCGTAGTGCTGGGCGAGGGTGGCTGTGTCGAGGGTGCGAAGTTCGCCGGCGACGATGCGCAGGCCCTTGCGTTCGAAGCGGGAGAGAATCTCGCCGACGAGGCCGCGTTCGACGGAGTCGGGCTTGCAGATGATGAACGTGCGATCCATGCGGCCGGAGGGTAGCGACTCCGCCGCGCGGATCGACACCCGGGGCCGCACCGACCCCGCCGCGCGGCGAGGTCAGCGGTCGGCGCGACGTTCGGCACGCGCTGCGAGCAGCGCGTGCCGAGCGGGGCCGATGACGTAGTTCGACCCGGTGACGAGCACGACGTCGTCGGGATCGGCCAGGGCGATGGCCCGCTGCACGGCGTCGTCGATGGGCTTGACGATCTCGACCACGATGCCTCGTTCGGCGGCGACCGCGGCGATCTCTTCGGCCGGGATGCGCCGCGGCCAGTCGGCTTCGCACACGATGACCACGTCGGCCCGATCGGCGCCGAGCGCGTCGAGCATCTCGCCGATGTCGCGTCCTTGCAGCAACCCGAACACGAGGAGCCGGCGGCGCCCGACACCGAAGTCCTCGTCGAGCGTCTCGGTCGCGACCAGCGCACCCTCGGGGTTGTGCGCCGCGTCGAGCACCACCAGCGGATGGCGGTGCAGGATCTCGAAGCGGCCGGGCACCTTCACTGCGGCGAAGGCTTCGCGCACGACGTCGTCCTCGAGCGCCGAGGCGAAGAAGGCCTCGGCCGCGGCGAGGGCGATGACTGCGTTGTCGGCCTGGTGCGCGCCGTGGAGCGCGATGAACACGTCGTCGTAACGACCGTAGGGGCCTTGCAGCTCGGCGGCGCGACCGCCTACTGCGACTCGGTTGGCCATGACGTCGAAGTGCACGCCCCGCTCGAACACACCGGCGGCCGGCTGCGCCAAGAAGACCTCGCGCAGATCCGGCGAGTTCTCACCGAGCACGAGCGTGGAGCTGGGCTTGATGATGCCGGACTTCTCCTCGGCGATGGCGCGTCGCCAATCACCTTGGCCGTCGGTGTGGTCGCGGCCGACGTTCGTGACGACTGCGACCTCGGCCTCGACGACGTTCGTGGCGTCCCACCGACCGAGCAGGCCCACCTCGACGACGGCGACGTCGACGGCGTGCTCGGCGAAGCAATCGAACGCGGCGGCGGTGAGCACCTCGAAGTACGAGAGCGTGCCGTCGACCAGCGACTCGACCCCGGCCACCTGGTTCACCGCGTGGCCGAACGCGTCGTCGTCGAGGGGCTCGCCGTCGAGGCGGATCCGTTCGTTGACGCGCTCGAGATGCGGACTCGTGTAAGTACCGACGTGCAAGCCCCGAGCCTTCAACAGTTCGGTGATCATCAGCGTGGTCGAACCCTTGCCGTTGGTGCCCGTGACGTGGATGACCGGGTAGGCCAGGTGCGGGTCGCCCATGACGTGCATGAGCGAACGGATGCGATCGAGCGACAGGCCTTCCCACCGACCGGCCTTCGCTTCGAGGTTGACGTGTCGATCGAGGTGCCGGAGCGCTCGGTCGTAGCTCACGACACGACGGGTGCCGGCCGGCGAGAGATCACGACGCGGCGCGACGCGGCCGTTGCGCAGGGGCCTCGGTGCGAGGCACGAGCGTTGGGTTGACCTTCTCGAGCACCACGTCGCGGTCGATGACGACCCGCGCGACGTCGTCGCGGCTCGGGAGGTCGTACATGGTGTTGAGGAGCACCTCTTCGAGGATGGCCCGTAGCCCGCGTGCGCCCGTGCCACGCAGCAGCGCCTGGTCGGCGATGGAGTCGAGCGCATCGGGGGTGAAGTCGAGCTCGGTGTTCTCGAGCTCGAAGAACTTCTTGTACTGCTTGACCAGTGCGTTCTTCGGCTCGGTGAGGATCTTGATGAGCGCCTCACGGTCGAGGTTCGACACGGTGCCGACGACGGGCAACCGACCGATGAACTCGGGGATGAGGCCGAACCGCATGAGGTCCTCGGGAAGCACGTCGGCGTAGATCGCGCCGAGGTCCTTCCCGAGGACCTCATGCGGTTCGGCCTCATCCCCGAGTTCATCGGTCGGTTGCCCGTCGTCGGCAC
>JBKJKR010000619.1:0-2887 GCA_046597135.1 Acidimicrobiales bacterium
GCGGCAAGGGCGGCAAGACCGCTGGCCGTGGCACCAAGGGCCAGCGTGCCCGCAACACGGTCCGCCCGAACTTCGAAGGTGGGCAGATGCCGCTCACGCAACGGGTACCGAAGCTCAAGGGCTTCAACAACCCGTTCCGTGTCGAGTACCAGCCCATCAACCTCGACACCATCGTCACCTCCGAGATGGTCGAGATCACCCCCGAGACGCTCTATGCAAAGGGCCTCATCTCGAAGGGTGCGCTCGTGAAGATCCTGGGTCGCGGCGAGCTCGGTTCGGCTGTGCACGTCAAGGCGCACAAGTTCTCGAGGTCGGCCGAGGCCGCCATCACCGGCGCCGGCGGGACCGTCGAGGTTCTCCCGCCGCCGTTCGGCAACGGGCGTCCGCCGGTCAAGGGCAACGCACACGCGAACCGCTGATCTTCTGCCAACTGAACCCCGATCGCTCCCGGCTAGCGTCGGCCGGCGACGTCATGCCGACGGCTCGAGGAGACCGCAGTGCTCGATAGCTTCCTGAACGTATTCCGAGTCGCCGAGCTCCGGAAGAAGATCGCGTTCACGCTGATGATCGTGGCGTTGTACCGGCTGGGTTCGTACATCCCGTCGCCGGGCATCGATGTGTCGCAATTGTCGGCCTTCAAGGATCGGGCCAACGAGGGCGGCGTGCTGGGTGTCCTGCAGCTCTTCTCGGGTGGCGCGCTCACGCAGATGGCGATCTTCGCGCTCGGGATCATGCCGTACATCACGGCGTCGATCATCATGCAGATCCTGGGCATCGTGGTGCCCAAGATCGAGCAGTGGCAGGAACAGGGAGCGGTCGGCCAGCGCAAGATCACCCAGTGGACGCGCTACCTGACGATCGTCATCGCCGTGGTGCAGGGCACCAGCTTCGCCTTCATCCTGCACAACAACAATGCGATCACCGGCGGCGCCACGGCCGATCTGTTGCCGGTCTTCAACGCCGGTCGTGTGGCCATCGTCGTCCTCGCGCTGTCCGGTGGCACGGCGCTTCTGATGTGGATGGGCGAGCTGGTCACCCAGCGCGGTGTCGGCAACGGCATGTCCCTCCTGATCTTCGCCTCGATCGTCAGCAGCTTCCCGGCCCAGGGTTCGACGATCCAGGCCGAGAAGGGCTGGCTGATCCTCGGGATCGTCGTGCTGATGATGATCGTCGTGATGTACGCGATCGTGTTCGTGGAGCAGGGTCAGCGCCGGATCCCGGTGCAGTTCGCCAAGCGGGTCGTCGGTCGCCGCCAGTACGGCGGCCAGAGCACGTACATCCCGCTCAAGGTGAACCAGTCGGGTGTCATCCCGCTGATCTTTGCCAGCTCCGTGCTCTACCTGCCGAACCTGCTTGCCTTGGCCCTGCCGTGGGAAGGTCTGCGGTCTTGGGTGAACGACAACCTGACCCAGCCCGATCAAATTGTCTACCTGGTCTTCTACGGGCTGCTGATCATCGGCTTCGCGTACTTCTACACCGCTATCAGCTTCGATCCGGTCAAGCAGGCGGACACCATCCGCAAGCAGGGTGGGTACATCCCCGGCATCCGGCCCGGGCCCCAGACCGAGCGCTACCTCGGACGGATCCTGAACCGCATCACCCTTCCGGGCGCGTTGTTCATCGCCGCGGTGGCGATCGTTCCTTCGATCTTTGTGAGCGAGGTGCTCGGCGTCACGGCGAGCGACAGCGGCAGCGGCGGTGGCAGCTTCCGGTTCGTCGGTACGTCGCTGCTCATCGCGGTCGGCGTGGCGCTCGAGACCATGAAGCAGATCGACAGTCAGCTCACCATGCGCAACTACGAGGGCTTCTTGAAGTGACGCGACCGCCTCGCCTTGTCATCCTCGGCCGTCAAGGCTCGGGCAAGGGCACGCAGTGCGCGCGCCTGGTCGAGCACTACGGCACGGTGCACGTATCCACGGGCGACATGCTCCGGGCGGCCATCGCCGAAGGTACCCCGCTGGGCCGCCAGGCCGACGCGGTCATGAAGGCCGGCAACCTGGTGTCCGACGACATCATCAACGGCATCGTCGAGGAGCGTCTCGCGAAGGATGACATCCGTACGCGCGGCGTGCTGCTCGACGGGTTCCCCCGCACGCCGAACCAGGCGGACGAGCTCGAGAAGATGGTGGGGGAGGGCGGCCTCGATCTGGCCATCAACCTCGAGGTTCCGGTGTCGGTGGTCAAGGATCGCATGATGTTGCGCGGCCGTGCCGACGACACTCCCGATGCCATCGAGCGCCGGCTCGCCCTGTACGTCAAGGAGACCGCGCCGCTGCTCGAGTGGTTCGCCGAGCGAGGCCTTTTGATCGAGGTCGACGGCCTGGGTTCGGAGGCCGATGTGTTCGATCGCCTGGTGTCGGCCATCGACGCCCGGCGATGACGCCACCGATGACCCGGTCGGGTTGGACCTGGCGGTTCTTCCCGCTAATGTGGTCGGTCGGCCCTGGGCCTGCCGCCGCATGCGTGGCCGTTGGTCCCGCTGCCCCTTTTCCGGCGCTGCCCGCCGCACGTTTCCTGAGCGTGTGATGGCTGTGTCCCCGTATCCGTTCGTACCAGGAGGTCGGTTCTGCCGAAGCCGAAAGAAGACGCGATAGTCCTCGAGGGGACCGTCGTCGAGCCGTTGCCGAACGCCATGTTCCGCGTCGAACTCGAGAATGGCCACAAGGTGCTGGCCCACATTTCCGGGAAGATGCGCATGCACTACATCCGCATCCTGCCGGGTGATCGCGTCCAAGTCGAGCTGACGCCGTACGACCTCCAACGCGGTCGCATCACCTACCGCTACAAGTAATAACCGTCCATCGACGACAAGGCCCCAGCATGAAGGTCCGTCCAAGCGTCAAGAAAATCTGCGAGAAGTGCCGCGTGATCCGCCGGCATGGCAGCG
>JBKJKR010000008.1:0-3811 GCA_046597135.1 Acidimicrobiales bacterium
CCGCAGGCGCACTTCCGGCCGGAATCGCCCTCGACGCGACGACCGGTTCGCTCACCGGCACGCCGACTACGGGCGGGGCATACAGCCTCACCATCACGGCCACGAACAGCGAAGGCACCGCCGCCACATCGTTCGACTCGTACGTGTACGCAGCACCGATTGCGTTCGTCGATCACGTCATCGGCAACCTGAAGGTCGGCGACGCGTTCGTCGACGGTGTGCTCGCCTACGGCACGCCCGCGGTGAGCTTCACGGTGGTGGCCGGCGGTCTGCCCGCCGGCCTCGTACTGAACGCTTCGAGCGGCGCCATCACCGGCACACCGACCGACGCGGCCGAAGGCGCGTACAGCTTCGCCATCGCGGCGACGAACACCGAAGGCTCGTTGTCGACGCTCCTGGTCGGCGAGGTGATCGCTCGCGATCTCGGCTTCGTCGGATTGGGCCCGACAAGGTTGCTCGACACTCGTCAGATGAGCCGGCCGCCCGCGGGCTCCGTCACACAGATCCCGGTCAATGGTGTCGCGGGCGTGCCAAACGATGCGACAGCCGTCGTGCTCAACATCACGGTGCACGCCCCCGATGGTGGCGGCTACCTCACGGCGTTCCCGTGTGGTTCGCCAAGGCCGTACGCGTCGAATGCCAACTTCCGTGACAGCGAGACGATCCCGACGTCGGTGACCGCCGCCATCGGCGTCGGTGGCATGGTCTGCATCTACACCTCCGCATCCACGAACCTCATCGTGGACCTCGACGGCGCGTTCAGCCGCACCATGGGGCGCGGCAAGCTGGTCGGTCTCACACCCGCACGTCTGCTCGACACCCGTAGCCAGGGCGGCAAGCTCGTCGGCGGGCACACGAAGGTCGTGCACGTCACGGGGTCGGGTGGCGTCCCCGACGATGCAACGTCGGTCGTGCTGAACGTCACCGCCGATGCGCCCGGCAGCGATGGCTACGTCACCGTGCATCCGTGCGATGCCACGCGCCCTGAAGCGTCGAACCTGAACTTCCTCGCCGGGCAGACGGTTGCGAACGCCGTGACCGTCAAGGTCGGCACGAGCGGCGGGGTCTGCGTCTACAGCACGTCCACCATCCACCTGCTCGTCGATGTCGCTGCCGCGTACAGCCCCGGTTCGGGAACCGGCGAGCTGTTCTGGATGGAGCCGACGCGCATGTTCGACTCACGGACCGGCCACACGAAGGTCCTCGGTGGGACGATCGTCGCAATCGACGTGGCCGGCACCGACAGCGTTCAGACCGAGGCGATGGCGGTGGCGTTGAACGTCACCATCGACTCACCGGACAGCGGAGGTTACGTGACCGTGCACCCTTGTGGCGCACCCGTGCCGTTCGCGTCGAACCTCAACTTCACCCAGGGCCGCACCGTGGCCAACTCCGTCCTGGCCACCATCGGGGTCGGCGGCAAGGTGTGCCTTCTCGTGACGGGTACGGCACATCTCATCGTCGACGCCAGCGCGGCATTCGTCTCGTGAACGCCTCACTTTCGGTGAATCGCGGCCGATGGCACCAACAACAACGAGGTGATGCCACGAACCACGACGCGGAGTCATGCGAGTCCGATCAGCGGTCGTGGATCGAAGGCTGGCGTGAGGTCGTCCGATCCAGCCCGCACGCACTCGCATTCATCGAGCTGCCTTCCACGCGGCTCGTCGAACTGTCGACCGCCGCGGCACGACTGCTGGGCATCGCCCCCGAAGCCGCCGCGCTGATCGACCTTCTCGACGTCGTCGAACCACGCGCCGACATCGAGCAGACCGTTCGTTTGTTGAGCGTCGGCGTCCTCGACAGCGTCGATGCTCGATGCAGTCTGCGACGAGCGGACCAGCCCGCGGTTCGCGTCCGCCTGAGAGCCCATGCCGTTCGGCGCGGTGACCACACCGACCTCGTGCTGTGGGCCACCGAGGAGCGCGCGGCAACGACCGCGTCCGACCCCGGGGCTGCACCATCACTGGTCGGGGTACTCGATGATCGATGGCGAATTGCCGAGCTCGTTCCACACCCCCAGACGTTCCTCGGTCAATGTCGCAGCGAGCTGATCGGATCATCGATTCTCGACATGATGCACCCCGCGGACTCGGCGACGTTGGTGAGCGCCTTTGCACTGGCCACCTCCGGCATCAACGACGAAGTACGCGTTCGGATGCGCGACGGTCAGGGGGCGGTGCAAACGGTCTCTGCAGCTGCGACGCTGCTCGATGCCGGAGACCGGCCGCACTTCGAGCTCTCACTGACCACCGAAGCTGCTCGTGGGGCACTCCTGCCCGAGCTGTCGGATCGCCAGTGGGAAGTGGTCTCCCGACTCAACCGCGGTGAGCGTGTGGTCACCATCGCCACGGCGATGTACTTGAGCCAGAGCACCATCAGGAACCACCTCAGCGCGATCTTCGAGAAGGTCGGGGTGCACTCCCAGCGAGAGCTGCTCGACGCCCTGCGGCCCGATCAGCACGTGTCCCTCGAACGACGGACGCGCGCCTCGGCCAGGTCGTTCGGTACCTGACCCGTTACGGCGTGAAGAGATGACCGCCGTTCACGTCGAGCACCGCACCCGTGATCCCCGACGCGAGATCCGATGCCAAGAAGAGCACCGCGTTCGCTATCTCGTCCTCGGTGACGATGCGACGCAACGCGATGTCGTTCGCGTGCTCCGCGAGCACCACGTCGTAGTCGACCCCGCGTCGATCCGCCTCGGTTCGGTAGAACTGCTCGAGCTGGCCGCTCCAGATGTGACCCGGCGCCACGCAGTTGACTCGAACGCCATGGGGACCGAGCTCGTCAGCGAGGGCGTGGGCGATCTTGTGCGCCTGTGCCTTGCCCGCGCTGTACTCGCTTCGACCCGCGTACCCGAGCCGGCTCGACATCGACGTGATGTTCACAATGGCGCCCCGCCCACGCTCGACCATGTGCGGCGCCAGGAATCGGCACGCCAGCAGCGTGCCGTACCCACCGACCTCGACCGCGCGTCGCCACTCCTCGAGCGCGGCTGCGTCCATCTCGATCACGCGACGTTTCGGCGTGATGGGGAACGCCGCGTTGACAAGGACGTCGACGCGACCGAGCCGCTCGAGCACCTCGTGAGCCATGCGCTCGGCGTCAGCCGGGGACGAGATGTCGGCCGCGACGGTCAACACCTCACCGCCCGCGTCGCGCGCCGCGGCACCGGAGGCCTCGAGCGATCTCGCGCTGCGAGCGACGAGCGCTACCGCAGCACCACCCGCCGCGAATCGACGACCCAACGTCGCGCCCAGGCCCACACCCGCGCCGACCACGACTGCGACCTGTCCGTCGAATCTGAAGGCGTCCTGCGAACCATCCATCGGACGACTGTACCCAGTGGCGGGTCAGCCGACCGCGCTCACACGGGGCGCCACGCCGACGGCGCGGCCCTCGGCGTCGAACTCGAGGCGAAGGAGACAGTCCTGGAGCCTGGCCAGCATGTCGCCGGCCTCGGCCCGCTCGGCGGGCGTCCAATCAGCGGTCGCAACGTCGTAGTACTCATGGGTCACCTCGGCCACGGACCCGAGCATGTCGCGGGCGGCCGGGCTGACCTGGAGCCACACCTTGCGCTTGTCGTCGACGTCGTGGGTACGACTCACCAGATCGAGCTCGTGCAGTCGTGACACGAGGCGGCTGACCGTGGTGCGGTCGAGCCGGAGCCGTTCGGCGAGCTCGCCGAAGGTCAGCGGGCCGTGGCGCGCCACTTCGCGAAGCGCGGCGAGCTCCGACTGGGTCACGACGCGAGCCGCGCCGGCAACGCGTTGGTGCACCCGTTCGCTCAGTGCGAGCCGGGAGACGT
>JBKJKR010000144.1:0-11976 GCA_046597135.1 Acidimicrobiales bacterium
ATACTCCGAGGCTCACCGTACCGCCGCGCGGGGGCGATCGCCCGTTCACAGCAGCGCCGCTAGGGTTGCGCCGAACCGATGAACGCCCCTCTCTCCCCGGCCGCAACGCCCGGCCCGCTGCAGCGCTTCGCCGCGACCACCCCCGGCCGCTACCGCCTGCTGGCCGGGTTGTGCGCGTTGAGCCTGCTCGTCACCGTCATCGCCACCACGGTCACCGAGCGTTCGCTGTCGCGCAGCACCGAACGGGTGCGCACCGAGAGCGGGCCGGTGCTCATCGCCACCCAGCAGGTGTTCTCGTCGCTCGCCGAGGCCGACGCGGCCGCCACGGCCGAGTACCTCGCAGGCTCCGGCGACGGCCGCGACCAGCGCCGCCTCTACGAAGACGCGCTCGACCGGGCGGCGCGCCAGATCGACGTCATCGCCAGTCGCATCGGCGATCAATCCGACGCGCACGCGGCGCTGCAGGACCTGTTGTCGGCCGTCACGCGCTACTCCGGTGCCATCGAGACCGCACGCGAGAAGAAGGCCGCCGGGGCGAGCGATGCCGACCAGTCGCTCGCGGCCGCGCTGGCCGTGTCGTCGTCGCAGATCACACCAGCGGTGGCCAAGCTCCTCACCATCACCCAACAGCGGATCACCACCGACACGGGCACGTCCACGTACGCGCTCGTGGGTGTGCTGGCCGTGCTCGCGTTGTTGTTCACCCAGTTCGTGATCACCCGCCACACGCGCCGTCTGGTGAACGTGCCGTTGGCGCTCGCAACCCTGCTCGTGCTGGTGGCCACAGTGTGGTTGTTCGTCGCGGCCGGTCGGCAACAGGACGACGTACGAGACGCCCGCCGCGTCGGCGTCGACTCCATCGGGCTCACCGGCACCATCCAGGCCACGGCGTATCGGGCCAAGTCGGCCGAGAGCCTGGCGCTCATCGGTTCTTCGAGCAACGCCGACCAGTTCGCCACGGCCGAGCGCAACGCGGCGACCCTTCTCGACACCGCAGTCACGCCCGCCATGGTCGAACAAGCCCGTGGCGGCGATGTACTTGCGGCGAACGGCCTCTTGGCCGACGCGTCCGCGGCCGCCGACACCGACCGTGAGCGAGCGAGCGTCGGCGAGATCCTCGTGCGCTGGCAGCGCTATCGCGACACCAGCGCCGCCATCCGCTCGACCGCCGGACAGTCCACCGCGGCGGGGTCCGGCGGCCTCGCTGCGGCCCGCACCATCGCCACCAACGAGGGCAACAGCACCTTCAACGGATTCAACCTCGCGGTCGAGAGCTTCCTCGCCGACAACCGCACGCAGTTCGTCGAGAAGCTCGATGCGGCGAACGACCGTCTGCGCGGCCTTCGTCTGGCCATGATCGCGCTCCCCCTCGTGGCGGCCGCGCTCGCGCTGTGGGGAGTGCAGATCCGATGGAACGAGTACCGGTGAGCGCATCGCGGTTCACCCGTCGCCAGTTCGTCCTGGGCACCGGCGCACTCGGCGCGCTCGCGCTTGCGGGGTGTGCGTCCGACATCGGCACGTCCGCGCCGTCGACCGACTCGCGGTTGCGCATCCTCAACTGGTCCGACTACATCGACGACGAGTCGGTCGGACTCTTCCAGGACGCCAGCGGCGTCGAGGTGCAGTACGACCCGTCCTACGAGGACAACAACCAGGCCTGGAGCGAGCTGTTCGAACCGAACCTCGGTCGCGGTCGGTCCATCGGGTACGACATCGCCACGCCCACGTTCTGGCTCGCCGCCCGCCTCGCCGAACGCGGCTGGCTCGAACCGATCGCGCGCGAACTGGTGCCCAACCACGTGAACCTCGACCCGGGCTTCCTCACCGTCGGATGGGACCGCGGTGCGCGTCTGCAGATGCCGTGGCAATCCGGGCTCACCGGCATCGCATACAACCCGGCGCTCACCGGACGCGAGATCCGATCGCTCGCCGATCTGTTCGATGCCCGCTACAAGGGCAAGGTCGGTCTGGTCTCGGAGATGCGCGAGACCGTCCCCCTCACCATGTTGTTGCAAGGCGGTGACCCGTCGCGTCCCACCATGGACGGCGCGCTGGCCGCGCTCGACACACTCGACGCGGCCACCAAGTCCGGGCAGATCGTCCGCTACACCGGCAACGAGTTCAAAGAAGCGTTGTCGAACAACGAGTTCGCGCTGTGCCTCGCGTGGTCGGGCGACATCGTGCAACTGCAGCAGGACCGACCCGACATCCGGTTCGTCATCCCCGACGAAGGCGGCATGCGCTGGTTCGACTCCATGGTCATCCCCCGCGGCGCGGCCAACGCCCGCGGCGCGGCCGAGTGGATGAACTTCGTGTACGACCCTGCGAACGCGGCGCGCATCACGGCGGCGGTGCAATACGTCTCGCCGGTGCTCGGCGTGCGCGAGGAGCTCCAGCGCCTTGGCGGCGACGCAGCAGCGCTCGCCGACAACCCGATCCTGTTCCCCACCGACGCGATCAAGCGCCGTCTGTACACCTGGGGCGGTCTTGCGGCAGCCGATGAGGACGAGCTCGAGACCCGGTTCGCCGCGCTCACCGGCTGACGCTCAACGACCTGCCCACGCCAGCCCTCGCCAACGGAGCGCGCATGCATCGCTACACCGATGAGACCGAACACGTCGCACGGTTGCTCATCGAGCTCGCGCGGTGGCGCATCCAGGCCGACCCGATCCCGCTCGGTCACCCCCTCAGTCCCCACGAACTGCAGGAGGCGATGGGCGCCACCGTCACCGGCGGCGGCATCGGTGGCAACGAGGCCTTGCGCATCTTCCGCGATGTCATCGCCAACGCGACGCTGTCCATCGATCATCCGCGCTATCTGGCGTTCGTCCCGTGCGCGCCGACCGAGTACTCCATACTCGCTGACCTGCTGGTGTCGTCGTTCGCCATCTACGGCGGTTCATGGCTCGAGGGTGCCGGTGCCGTGCACGCCGAGAACCAGGCGCTGCGCTGGATCGCCGACCTCGCCGGCATGCCCGCCAGTGCAGGCGGGTGCTTCGTGGCCGGCGGTACCAACGGGAACCTTTCGGCGCTCGTCGCGGCGCGAAACGTCGCGCGGCTCCGGCGCGATGCGAGCGGCGCCGCGCCGCGCCGATGGTCGATCCTGTGTGCCGAGACCGCGCACTCCTCCGTGCACGCCGCGGCCAACGTGATGGACGTCGACATCGTCACCAGCCCGGTCGACGAGCGTGGCGTGCTCACCGGCGCGCTGGTGGATGCCGCGATCCGCAGCGCGACCTCCGAGGTGTTCGCGGTCGTGGCCACGTCCGGCACCACCAATGCCGGCCTGGTAGACGAGCTCGACTCCATCGCCTTGGCGTGCAAGACCCACGGCGCGTGGTTCCACGTCGACGGGGCCTACGGCGGCGCGGGCCTCGTCGCACCGTCCGTGCGCGCGTTGTTCAACGGCATCGAGCACGCCGATTCGTTCGTGGTCGATCCGCACAAGTGGCTGTTCGCCCCATTCGACTGCTCGGCGTTGCTGTATCGCGACCCGGCACTCGGCCGTGCGGCCCACACCCAGCATGCGAGCTACCTCGAACCGCTGGGTGAGGACGACCCCTGGAACCCGAGCGACTTCGCGATCCATCTCACGCGCCGGGCGCGTGGCCTTGCGTTCTGGTTCTCGCTCGCCGCCGAAGGTTCCGATGCCTATCGCGACGCCGTCGAGACCACCCTCACGGTCACCCGGGCCGCGGCGGAGCGCATCCGTGCCCTCCCCCACCTCGAACTGGTCCGCGACCCGGTGCTGTCGGTGGTGTTGTTCCGCCGGCGCGGGTGGTCGGGCGAACAGTATGCGATGTGGTCCGACGCGCTCCTGCGCAACGGCACCGGCCTCGTGGTGCCCACCGAGTACGACGGCGAGTGCACGCTGCGCATGTGCATCGTCAACCCGCGCACCACCTTCGACGACATCGACACCGTTCTCCGCACGCTGGACTGACCCCGGACGCGCGGCCCTACCCACAGGAGCCTCGAGAGATGACCGACAACGCCACCACCGACGATCACACCCCCGCTCGCTGGCAGGGCCCCCTGGTACCGGGGCGCGTCGCGCTCGTCACCGGCGGAGCCGGCGCGGTCGGTGCCCAGAGCTGCTTCGCGCTCGCCGACCACGGGGCCGATGTCGTCGTGGTCGACATCGACGAGGAACGCACCGCGGCAACCGTTGCCGGCATCGAAGCCCGCGGACGACGCGCGCTCGGCATCGTGGCCGACCTCACGCTCGACGGCGCAGTGCGCAAAGCGGTCGCCGACGCGCTCGAGGCATTCGGCCGGGTCGACATCCTGGTGAACGCGCTGGGCCATCACTTCGGGCTCGCCGCACCGTTCGAGGAATCCACCGAGGACGGATGGGACCGCCTCTACCGCGTGAACCTCTTGCAGGTGATGCAGGCCTGCCATGCGGTGCTCCCCGGCATGAAGGAGCGCGGCTGGGGGCGCATCGTGAACTTCTCGTCGGTCGAAGGCATCCGCTCGATGCCCTACGCCGCGCCGTACACCGCGTACAAGGGTGCGCTCGACTCGTTCACGAAGAGCCTCGGCGTCGAAGTGGCCCGGTGGGACATCCGCGTCAACTGCATCGCCGTCGACAAGACCCGCGCGCATCAGGTCAACTTCTACAACCTCGGCGACGAGTACGACCGCCACGTCCCGGTGTGGATCCCGGCTGGTCGCTACGGCGAGGGCGACGATGTCGCGGCGGTGGTGCTGTTCCTGTCGAGCGAGATGTGCTCGTGGGTCGTCGGCCAGACGATCCCCGCTGATGGCGGAACGCTCGCCGCGGGCGGCTGGTATCGCACCCCGGTGAAGTGGACGAACTCACCGCTGCTCGTGCAGTACTTCGAGGACCCCGAGGTCAACGCCGCACGGCCCAGGGGTGTGCAGTAGACGGCGGAAGTGGTGCCGGGCCACGATCGCTGGTACCAATTCGCCAGTGATCTTGATCAGCTTCGACATCGACGGCACCCTCGAGATGGGTGATCCGCCGGGCCCCATCCCCCTCGCCCTCGTGCGGCTCGCGAAGGAGCGGGGTTATGTCATCGGCAGCGCCTCCGATCGCACGTTGCTCGACCAACAGCGGTTGTGGGACCGCAACGAGATCACCGTCGACTTCGTGAGCAACAAGCACCGCTTGCACGAGGTCCGCGCCCGGTTCCCGATCTCGCGAGGCATCCACATCGGCGATGCGATCATGGACGAGATCTCGGCGCATCACGCCGGGTTCGACTTCTGGTACGCCGACGCCATCCCCGAGGCCGGCGACGACAACTGGGTCTTCTGACGAAGCACGGGTCGGCTAGCGGCGCGGCTCGTCGAGCACGATCTGCATGAACACCAGGTCGAGCCACCGGCCGAACTTGAACCCGGTCTGATGCAGTCGACCAACGGTCGTGAAGCCCAGCTTCTCGTGGAATGCGATCGATTCATGGTTCGCGCCGTCGATGGCCGCGACCATCACGTGCTTGCCGGCGCGTCGCGCCCGGTCGAGCAGTTCGGTCATCAGGGCACGCCCAACGCCGCGACCCCAGTGCAGCTCGTCGACGTGGATCGACAGCTCGACCGTGTACCGGTACCCGGGCCACCGTTCGTTGTCGCGGAACTCCCCGTAGGACGCGAAGCCGAGCACGTTCCTCGCATCGGACTCGTCGACCGCGACCAGCACCGGGTACCCCGCGGCCTGTTGTCGGGCCAGCCAACGCGTACGGTCATCGACCGAGTCCTCGGTCTCGCTCCAGGTGACGGTGCGCGAACCGATCAGCTCGTTGAAGATCGCCGTGATCGAGGAGACGTCGTCGACGGAGGCGTCGCGAACTCGCATGCGTCGTCGCTCAATCGTCGGGCGCGTCGGGCACGAAGCAGCTGACCACCTCGACGTGCGAGGTCTGGGGGAACAGGTCGACGATGGTGCATCGCTCGAGCCGGTACTTCTTGGCCTTCATCAGTTGCGCGTCGCGGGCGAACGCAGCCGGGTCACAGCTGACGAGCACCACGCGCTGGGCGCGGGTGGCCGCGATCTTCGCGACACCCAGCTTGCCGAGACCGCTGCGAGAAGGATCGGCCACCATCACGTCGGCGCGCTCGGGTGTCCACGCCTCGACCGCGCCGGACACGAACCGCGCATCTCGCCCGCCGAGGTTGGTGCGCGCGTCCCGCACGGCCGCCGCGTTCTGCTCGACCAGGGTGAGCAGGCCGGCATCGGCACCGACGGTGGCCGCGAACAACCCGACCCCGCCGTACAGATCGATGAAGCGCGTCGACTGATCGATGGGCCCGGCCATGGAACGGACGGTGTCGACGAGCGCATCCGCACCGCCGGCGCGCACCTGGAAGAACGACGTGGCCGAGATGCGGAACGTGTGACCGGCCACCACCTCGCGATACGACGGGACCTGGCCCTTGCGGTCGGCGCGGAGCTCGGCCGAGCCGGCCGTGACCACATCGTCGGGCAGGTGGCGCCGGCGGGGGACGCGCGGCTCGAAGAACGCGAGACGCTCGCCGCTGCGCGCGCCGCAACGCAATGTGACGGCGTGCGCGTTGCCGAACCGACCTTCGCGCACGAGCTCGTCGAGCAACGGGTGCAGCACGAGGCACGACTCGATGGCCACCGGGTCGTTGGAACCGCGTCGCTGCAGCGCGAAGCGCTCGTTGAACACCAATCCGCGGACCGTGGTCCGATACCCGGTGGCGGCCAGCGGCACGACCTCGATCTCGGGCAGGTCGTCCTCGGCGAAGCGGCCGATCTTGCGGAGCACGTCGAGGACGATGCCCTGCTTCAGTCGCAGCTGCGCCTCGGGGGTGGCGTGCTGGAGATCGCAGCCGCCGCAACCGTCGGCCACGTGGGGACACGGCGGCGCGATGCGATCGGGCGAGGCCTCGATCACCTCGAGCACTCGCGCCCGGGCGAACTCCTTGCGCTCCTCGGTCACTTCGACCTCGACCGTCTCGTCGGGCAAGGCACCGGCGATGAACACCACCCGGCCGGTGGTCTCACGGGCGATGGCTTCGCCACCCTTGGCGAAGGCGGTCGTTCTGAGCTGCATGCCGTCACGGTAACGTCGTGGCGTGAATTCGCAGGCTCTCGGCGCTCCGCGCCCCATCCGCATCGCCCCATCAGTGCTGCCGGCCGACTTCGCCCGCTTGGGCGACGAGTGCATGGCGCTCGAGAAGGCCGGCGTCGACCGCATCCAATGGGATGTCATGGACGGCCGCTTCGTGCCCAACCTCACGTTCGGCCCTGACGTGATCGCGGCCATCCGTCCGCACGTGTCGGTCATGTTCGAGGCGCACCTCATGGTGCTCGAGCCCGACGAGCTCGCACATCGCTACGTCGAAGCCGGCTGCGAGCTGCTCATCGTGCACGAGGAGGCGTGTCCGCATCTGCACCGCACCCTGGGCCACGTCCGCGAGCTCGGCGCACAGGCCGGCGTCGCGCTCAACCCGGGTACCCCCATCCAAGCTGTCGAGCACGTGCTCGACCTCGTCGACCTCGTGCTCGTCATGACCGTGAACCCGGGCTTCGGCGGCCAGAGGTACATCGCCACGATGGAACCGAAGATCGCCGAGCTCGCGGCACGCCGCGCCGCTCGCGGCCTCGATTTCGACATCGAGGTGGACGGCGGCATCGGCCCGGCCACCGCGGCCGGTGCGGCAGCTGCGGGCGCCAACGTGCTCGTCGCCGGCAGCGCACTCTTCCGCGACGAGCAAGGCCTGGCGCACGCCGTGCGCGAGATCCGCGAAACGGCCGAAGCCGCTCAGCGTTCGGCCAGGAGCGTCAGGACGCGGCCTTCAGCTCCAGGGGCCGAAGGTGCGGAAGGCGAAGGGTGAACCGCCCGTCGGGATGGCCTCGAGCGGCCGGGTGAGGTCGGCCACCGTGGGCGCACCGATGCGCGCCGCGACGGCGGCCAGCTCGACCGGGTCGAGGCCGTAGACGCGCATGGCGTTCTCGCCGGCCATCTTGCGTACGTTCGGTTCGTCGATGCCCGCGAACGCGGCCCGCATCGACATCACGCCGATCGATTCGGCGTCGTCCGATTCGGGCAGCTGCCAGGTGCCCTCGGCGTGGGGATAGTCCGAACCCCACAGGACGTTGTCGGCGTACCCGCACTCGATCGCGTCGACCGCTTCGAAGTTGGCGAGGAAGCTCGCACCGAGCGACACCTGCTCGGCGCAGTACTCGCTCGGCGGACGCGGTACTTGGTCACCGAGCGATGCGCGGTGGGCCCGCCACACGGAGTCGAGCTCGCGCAAGGTGTACGACCACCAGTCGCCGGGCTGCTCGGTGAGCACGAGACGCAGCGCCGGGTGCCGTTCGAACACGCCGCCGAACACCAACTGGTGCAGCGCACGGCGGCTGAACCAGCCACCCGACTCGACGGTCATGAGGGCGAAGGTCTCGCGCCCCGACCACTGCGATGGGTCGCCCGCGCCCGCATGGGTGGTGAGCGGCAGGTTGCGCTCGGCGCAGACCGCGAAGAACCGGTCCCACGAGGGGTCGTTGTACGGCGTGAGCGTGGCCGATGGTGCGGGGAAGTTCACGCCCCGCAGCCCGGCGTCGGCGGCCCATTCGAGCTCGCGGATCGACACGTCGGCGTCCCACAAGGGGAGCTGGGCGAGACCCGCGTGGCGCGCCGGTTCCACCGAGCAGAAGTCGGCGAGCCACCGGTTGTAGATGCGGCGGCCGGCTGCCACGAGCTCGGGATCGTCGGAGGTGGGGCCGAGGAACACGACGAAGGTGCCCCACGGGATGGGCTCCTCGTTCTGGCTGCCGTGAAAGATCACCTCGGCCGCGACACCGTCGTGGTCGAGATCGCGCAGGCGGGCCTGCGGGTCGAAGTGGCCCGCGGTACGTCGGTTGGGGGTCTGCGCCGTCGCCGCGCGCCCCGGCACCTTGGCATACACCGCAGCGCGGTGCGCCTCTATGCCGTTCGCGAACTCGTCGAAGGCGCCCAGCAGCGACGACTCGCAATAGGGCCGCAGGTCCTCGCGCAGGCGCGGCCCGATATGCGTGTCGCTCGAAACGATGACGACCGGTTCGTCCCCCACCGAACGCTCCCTCCGTATGGCGTGTAGGTCAGCTGTCGAGCTCACCGCGACGGACGATGACCTTGTCGATGATGCCGTAGTCCTTGGCCTCGGCCGCGGTGAACCAACGGTCGCGCTCGCTGTCCATCTCGATCTGCTCGACGGTCTGGCCGGTGTGGAACGCGATGCGCTCGGCCAACAGCTTCTTGGTGTACGCCATCTGCTCGGCCTGGATCGCGATGTCGGACGCCTGGCCGCGGATGCCGCCGGACGGCTGGTGCATCATGACGCGGGCGTTGGGCAGCGCGTACCGCATGCCCGGCGCACCGGCGCACAGCAAGAACTGGCCCATGGAGGCGCCGAGACCGAGGCAGATCGTGCCGACGCGCGGCGTGACGAACTGCATGGTGTCGTAGATGGCCAGGCCGGCCGAGACCGAACCACCGGGCGAGTTGATGTAGAGCCAGATGTCCTTGTCGGCGTCCTCGCCCTCGAGGAAGAGGAGCTGGCCGGTGATGACGTTGGCGATCTCGTCGTTGACGTCGGTGCCGAGGAACACGATGCGGTTCTTCAGCAGACGGTTGAAGATGTCGCCTTGCCCATTGCCACCGCCGAGAGCGTCCGCGTACGGCATGCCGGGAAGGTCGGGGGTCATGGGTCTCCTTCGAAAGGTCGTCGCCGCGGCGGGGCCGGGCCGATGACGAGAGGGTAGCGGCCCACCCTGCGGCTCCGACGCACCGCCCTCGTCGCGGGCACGCTGGGCGGCAGCGCGGAGATCTCTGCCCACGCAGCGCGGTCGGCGCCACCTGACGCCTGCGAGCGCCTACCATCATGGCCACGACCGCGGACGTGGCGGAACTGGCAGACGCGCCAGATTTAGGTTCTGGTACCGAAAGGCGTGGGGGTTCGAGTCGCCCCGTCCGCACAAGCACAGAACAAGCACCGAACAACCCCTGCTCCGGGCCCCCCACGCCGCAATCTGCCACTCATGACGCTGTCCGAACCCCCCGACCCCGCTGCTGCGTCGCTCGCGAGTGCGAACGCCGTCGCCGACCTCGAGCACGTGTTCGCGCACGCGCCGCTCGGCGTGGCGCGCCTCACGGGCGAGGGTGTGCTGTGCTGGGCCAACACCGCGTTCGCCACGGTCCTCGATGCGCGCACCGACGCATTGGTCGACGTCAAGTTGCACGACCTCCTCGACCACGACGGTTCGCGCGACCAGATCGACGCCGTGCTCCGCGACGCCTCCGCCGGCCACAGCCGCAGCATCGACATCGATCTGCGGGCGCCGTCGCCACGGGCGCACACCAAGCACTGCACCTTGCGCGTGTGGCGGGTCGACACCGATCCCTCCTCGCTCGTCGCATCCCTCGAGCGCGCCCCGCACCCTCCCGTCGGCGTCGACGCCGGCGAGCTCGCCACCCTCATGGAACGCGCCGGTGCCGGCATCGCCCGCATCGAGAACGACCTCTCGATGCGGTCGTGCAACCCCCGCTGGAGCGAGATAACCGGCCAGCCCCGCAACCGTGCGCTCGGTCGCGGGTGGATCGAACGCATCGACCCTGACGGCTGCGCCGAGTTCCTCGACGCGCTGCGAGCGGCCAGCACCGAGGCACAGCGGCTGCACGGGCGCCTCCGACTCCTCACCGTCGAGGGCGAGGTGCGCTGGATCGACATCGTGGCCACGCCGCTGCCGCGCGTCGACGCCGATCGCACACCGGCCGATGCCGCTACGGGCGCGCCCATGGTGCTCACGTTCAGCGACATCACCGAGAACGTCGAAGCCGATCGCCGGGCCGAGGAGCTCACCCGCGTCCTCGAGGCCACGCCCGACCTCGTCGCCATCCTCGATCCGAGCGGCCACACGTTGTCGTGGGCCAACGACGCGTTCCGCCAGTTCCTCCTGCCGCGCGAGGTCGCCGAGACCTCCATGCTCGCCATGCTCGACGAGTGGTCACAGGCGCAGTACGTCACCTCCACGCTGGCCGCCCTCACCCGCGCCGGCTCCTGGCAGGGCGAGCTCACCTTCGCCAACGGCTTCGGCGACGAGATCCCCGTCTCTGCGCTGCTCGTCGCGCACCAGGGTGAGGACGGAGTCATCGAAGCCGTGTCGCTGGTGGCCCGCGATCTCAGCGACCTGCGCGACGCCGAGCAACGCGTGCGGACCAGCGAGATCCGCCTCGCGGCGCTGGTCGAGCACGCGAGCGACCTCGTGTGCGTCGTCCGCCCGGGCGGTCGCATCGTCTACACGAGCCCGGCGGTCATGCGAGTGCTCGGGCACTCCCCCGGCGATCTCGAAGGGCGCAACATCTACACGTTCGCCCACCCCGACGATCTCGAGCGCGTCAAGGTCGCCGCCACCGAGCTCAGCAACACGCCCACCATGAGCGGGCCGATCGAGCTGCGCGTGCTCCACGCGAACGGCTCATGGCGTCACTTCGAGGTGGTGGCCACCAACCTCGTCGACAACCCGGCGGTCAACGGGCTCGTGCTCAACGCACGCGACGTCAGCGACCGGGTCGAAGCAGCCGAGATCCTCGCCACGCGCGCCTATCACGACGAGCTCACCGGGTTGCCCAATCGCGCGCTGCTGCTCAAGCGTTTGCGCGAGGCGTTGCAGCACGCCCAGGAGCGCCGCCGCATGGTGGGCGTGCTCTTCCTCGACCTCGACCGGTTCAAGATCGTCAACGACTCGCTCGGCCACATCGCCGGCGACGAACTGCTGCGCGAGGTTGCTCGGCGCATCCAGGACATCATCCGCCCGGGCGACACCGTGGCGCGCATCGGCGGCGACGAGTTCGTGGTCATCATCAACGGCATGGTGCGGCGCGGCGACGCAGTACTCACAGCTCGTCGGTTGCGGCGTGCCATCGCCAAGCCCATCAAGCTCGGCTCCGACACCACGGTCGTCACCACCAGCCTCGGCATCGCGGTAGCCGAAGGTCACGAGTC